>ONIC01000051.1 GCA_900317815.1 uncultured Eubacteriales bacterium
GACAAAGCGCATCGTAAAGTTTTTGCCCCGCTTTTTTCAAAAAGCGGGTGGGGTGCAGGGGCAAAGCCCCGCAAGGTATCGCATAGCGAAAGCCAAAAATAGAATAATAATAAAAAGCGCCCTTTTCGGGGCGTTTTTTGTATCTCACAAAGATGAACAGCTCCAACAGGCAGGAAGCTATAATAATTTATCGTAATCATTGCATTTTTTACAGAGTTGTAATATAATAAAAAGCAGAATATTTCCATTATTTTTCGGGAGGCTTTCAAAGTGGAAGATTATTTCAGAAGGACTTGGGCAGAAATAAATCTGAACGATATAGAGCATAATTACAGAGTTATCAAAAACTGCATAGACAAGAGAGTAAAGCTGTGCTGCGTCGTCAAGGCGGACGCCTACGGTCACGGCTCGAAGGAGCTGGCGGCGCTCTATGAGAAGCTCGGAGCGGATTTCTTCGCAGTTTCAAATCTCGAGGAGGCTATCGAGCTTCGCAGAAGCTCCATCACGAAGCCAATCCTCATTCTCGGCTATACGCCCGAGCAGTATGCAAAAACACTTGCAAACAACAATATCACTCAGGCTATTCTCTCGACACGCTATGCTAAAAAGCTGTCCGAAAGCGCGCAGTCGCTCGGTGTGACGGTACCTGTACATCTCAAGATTGACACGGGTATGAGCCGTATCGGGATCATGTGTCAGGATATCGAGCGGGATGACGCACTGTCAGAGGTGCTTGAGATCGCAAAGCTCCCGGGACTTTCTCTCGACGGCGCATTTACTCATTTTGCCGTCTCCGATGAAAAGGAGGAAGGGCGGGAGTATACGGAGCATCAGCTTTCCTGCTTTAAGTCTTTGTGTGACAGGATAAAGGAAAGCGGAGTCGTGTCGGATGATTTCATCTGTCACTGCTCCAATTCCGCCGCGATCATGGACTACAAGGAAGCACATCTCGATATGGTCAGAGCAGGGATAATACTCTACGGTCTGGCGCCGTCGGAGAAGCTGAAAAATCAGATAGATCTTCGTCCCGCTATGAAGATCAAGTCGGTCATCGCCCATATCAAGGACGTCGAGCCGGGAACTACGATCAGCTACGGCAGAACATTCACCGCCGATAAAAAGCTCCGCATCGCTACCGTTCCGATCGGTTATGCCGACGGATATATCCGCAGCTTCGGCAAGGACGCATTTATGATAGTGGGCGGAAAGAAAGCAAAAGTAGTCGGAAGAATCTGCATGGATCAGTGTATGATCGACATTACCGATATTGAGGATGTCAGAGTAGGCGATACAGTGACTGTGATCGGCAGATCGCACGGCAAGGAAATCTCCATGGATGATGCCGCTTCATGGGCGGGCACGATCAACTACGAGGTAGCCTGCCTTGTCGGAAAACGAGTGCCGAGAGTATATATCAAGGACGAGGAAGTAACGTCTGTAAACGGATTGATAAGCTGATACGGAGGAAAAAATATGACGCTGCTTGTTGTTGACGGAAACAGTATTGTAAACCGTGCCTTTTACGGGGTGAAGCTGCTGACAACGAAGGACGGACAGTACACGAATGCGATCTACGGCTTTCTGACGATGCTCGATAAGATCAAGGAAAGCTCTTCTCCCGATGCTGTTGCGATCGCTTTCGACCTCAAAGCGCCGACATTTCGCCATAAGGCGTACAGCGGCTACAAGGCAAACCGCCACGGTATGCCCGAGGAACTTGCTTCGCAGATGCCCGTTTTAAAAGATCTGCTGAAAGCGCTCGGATATACCATCGTTGAGTGCGAGGGTTTCGAAGCCGACGATATTCTCGGAACGCTTGCCGCTTCCTGCGATAAGTCGGGCTGTGAATGTGTTATAGCAACGGGCGACAGAGATTCTCTCCAGCTTGTCTCCGATCACGTTTTCGTCCGCCTTGCAGCTACTAAGATGGGAAAGCCCGAGGCCGAGCTGTACGATAAAAAGAGAATCATGGACGAGTACGGAGTAACGCCTTCGCAGATGATCGAGATCAAGGCGCTGCAGGGAGATACCTCCGACAATATCCCCGGAGTTGCCGGAATAGGCAAGAAGGGCGCAGGCGACCTTATACAGAAATTCGGCTCGATAGAGTATATCTACGACAATTTAGATACTATAGATATAAAGCCCGCCATGCGAAAGAAGCTGACCGAGGGCAAAGAAAGCGCTTTTATGAGCAAGATGCTCGGTACCATCAGGCGGGATGCGCCGATCGACACCGATCTTTCTCACTATGAGGTAAAGCAGTACGATGCCGATGAGCTTATCAAAAAGCTTGCAAAACTGGAGCTTTTCTCTCTTATCAAAAAGTGGGATATCCGCTCGGACGTTAAGCTGATGAACCCGGAAAAAGATGACAAGAAGCAGGAGATCATACTTCCCGAGGTCGTTACTGACGCAGAGCCTGCAAAGGTACTGGATCTTGTCAGAGAATGCGGTAAGGCGTATTTTACCGCCGATGTAAAGGGCGGCTCGGCTTACGGAGTCTATGTCTTTACGGACGGAAAGCTATATGTGATCTTTGACGGCGCCAAGGAGTTTTTAACAGAGCTTCTTAAAGATGTTGAAACAGAAAAATATACTGCCGATTCTAAGCCGCTTTTTGCGTTTGCGATCAAAAACGGCTTTGATGCGGAAAACATCGTCTTCGACACAAAGCTTGCCGCATATATCCTGAATCCGTCGGCAAGCGATTACGACACAGTCCGTCTTTTCGAGGAATACAATATCCCCGTAAAGTATTACGAGGATAATCTTGTGTATTCGGCGCAGCGCGCAAATGAAACGGCGTTTCTTGAGAGGCTGTGCGCCGTGCTGAAAAACAAGCTTGAGGCAAATGAGCAGCTCGCACTTCTGCTCGATATAGAGATCCCGCTGTCGAGAGTTCTTGCAGATATGGAAAATGTAGGATTTAAGGTAGATAAGCAGGCTCTCGTTCGGTACGGTGAGATGCTCGGCGATAAGGCGGAGCAGCTAAGGGCTGATATCTGCGAGCAGGTAGGCTATGAGTTTAACGTAAATTCTCCGAAGCAGCTCGGAACGGCGCTGTTTGAAAAGCTCGGGCTGCCGGGCGCCAAGAAAACGAAGAGCGGCTATTCGACGAACGCAGACGTTCTGGAAGCTATAATAAGCGTTCACCCCGTTGTCGGAATGGTGCTTGAATACAGAACGCTCTCCAAGCTCAAATCGACATACTGCGATGCGCTCGTAAAGGTCACCGATGAAGAGGGCAGGATCCATACAATTTTCAATCAGACGGAGACCCGTACAGGCAGGATCTCGTCACTCGAGCCAAATCTCCAGAACATCCCCGTAAGGACAGAGGTCGGACGCGAGCTTCGGAAGTTCTTTGTCGCAAAGGAAGGCTGTTTGCTTGCGGACGCCGATTATTCCCAGATCGAGCTTCGTGTTCTTTCACATATCGCGGAGGATAAGGAAATGATCGCCGCATTTACAAACGGCGTTGATATCCACACTGTTACGGCGTCTCAGGTATTCTCACTTCCGCAGGAGATGGTTACGAGCAGTATGAGAAGCAGGGCGAAGGCGGTCAATTTCGGCATCGTCTACGGTATCGGCGCATTTTCACTCGCAAAGGATATCGGCGTTACAAGAAAGGAAGCCGACAGCTATATAAAAGCGTATCTCGATCATTACAGCGGCGTTGATAAATATATGAACCGTGAGGTCGAGAAAGCGAAGGAGCAGGGGTACGTTTCGACCATGTTCGGAAGGCGCAGATATCTGCCCGAGTTGAGATCGTCAAACAGAAATCTCAGGGCGTTCGGGGAGAGAGTTGCCCGCAATATGCCTATTCAGGGTACGGCAGCGGATATCATAAAGATCGCAATGATACGGGTGTATGAGCGGCTGAAGGCAGAGAATATGCAGTCAAAGCTGATCCTGCAGGTACACGATGAGCTGATAGTCGAAGCTCCCGAGGAGGAATCCGAAAAGGCTGCCCGTATACTGCGCGAGGAAATGGAGAACGCGGTCAAGCTGAGTGTTCCGCTGACTGCCGATGCGCATATCGGCAAAACGTGGTATGATGCGAAAGGTTAAGGAGGCACCGAAAGATGTATAAAAGATTATGCGAGTACATCGCCTATATAGATGAGCAGACAAATCCCGACAGACTGAAAAAGCTGTCGGATAAGGAGAAAGAGGAACTGCGGGATCAGCTCTTGACTCAGACCGCTTTTTTTCAGCATGAGCGTCTTATCCACCTGATCGTAACACATATTTTTGCCACTGTTACGATCGTTACGCTCGTTGCAATGATGTATTTCAAGACTATCCCTATACTTATCCTTTTTGTCCTCGAGCTGGGTCTTCTGTTCCCGTATATCATTCACTACTATCACCTCGAAAACGGCACGCAGACGCTATATACCTTCTATGACAGATTTTGCGGCAGGACCTTCGGAGATAAGTATAACGAAAAGGACAGAGAGTCCGAATAATAAATAATAATAATAATAATAATAAAACGCCGCAAGTCAGCTCTTGCGGCGGTATTTAAGGAGCCACTGATTAAATCACGTCCTACGGACTGAGCACCAAACTTGCTTTAATCAGTGTCTCCTTAACTTTGACAGATCCGATCGGCGTGACGGTCACGCCGGCTTTTTGATGTTTGCTAACCCAAAGGAGGTGATACTATGTCGATCCCAAAAGACCCGATGATTCTTTTGTCCTATGTTAATACTCAGCTTCGGGACAATTATTCGTCACTCGAAGAAATGTGCAAAGTCTTTTCAATAAACAAAGACGAGCTTTGTGAAAAGCTCGCCTCGATAAATTATGAGTATGATAAAGATCTGAATAAGTTCGTCTGATTATTCGCTCTCAAGATCAAGAGATGCGATGACATCTTTGAGAGTGTTTGCGGACTGGAGCAGCGCGGCAGTCTCTTCTCCGTTAAGGCTGATCGGCACCTGCGTCTCAACGCCGTGCTTTCCTACGATAGCAGGCATACTGAGCGCTACGTCTCTGATACCGAACATTCCCTGCTGAACGGTGGAAACGGGAAGCACCGACTTCTGATCGAGGATCACCGCCTCGCAGATCCTGCGGACGGACATTGCGATGCCGTAATACGTTGCCTTCTTCTTTTCGATGATCTCGTATGCGCTGTTCTTTACATCGTCTGCGATCTTCTGCATAGCCTTTGCGTGTTCATAGTGACCTCTCATTTCGCAGAAGCGGTTGAGCGGTACTCCCGATACGTTGACCGAGCTCCATGCTGCGATCTCGCTGTCGCCGTGCTCGCCGATAACGAATGCGTGAACACTTCTGCTGTCAACGCCGAGGTGTTCTCCGAGCTGGTACTTAAGACGTGCGGAATCAAGCACAGTACCCGAGCCGAATACCTGGTTGTTCGGCAGTCCGCTGAGCTTTGCGGCGGTGTAGGTGAGGATATCAACGGGGTTTGCAACGATGAGAAGCACGCCGTTGTAATTTCTCTTTCTGATCTCGGGAATGATAGACTTGAAGATAGCTACGTTCTTTTTTACAAGATCAAGTCTTGTTTCGCCCGGCTTCTGTCCCGCGCCTGCGGTAACGATCACCATTGCGGCGTCGATGATATCATCGTAGTCTCCTGCGTAGATCTTCATCGGCTTTGCAAAAGGCATTCCGTGGCTGATGTCGAGAGCCTCGCCCTCGGCACGGTTGCGGTCAGCGTCAATGAGTACCATTTCGGAGAAAAGTCCGCTTTCCATAAGCGCAAATGCCGAAGCGGCTCCGACAAATCCGCAGCCGATGATAGCGACTTTTCTTACATTCTTTTCAACTGTTACCATATATATCATATCCTTTCAGTATTTAGATTTTTCAGACAGCGTTCACGGGATCCCGCGCAGATCATGGCAAGTCCCGGACTTCGTTGTTTAGCTGTCTCTTTAATTATACCAAACAAACTTCGGATTATCAATATAAATATTACAAAAAGAAGGTGAAGAGCTTTGAGCAGCAAATTTATACGTGAGATCGTGCTTGAAGGCCGCCGTATTGCGTACACTCTCGAGTATAAGAATATCAAAAACGTGAATATTCACTGCACTCCCGCAAAGGGTCTTTACATCTCCGCTCCGTACCATGCGGATCTGCAGAAGCTCGACACATATCTGAAGGAGCACTCAAAACAGATACTCGCCGCAGTCGATGCGGCAAAGAGCGCTTCAGGGCGCGTCAGGACTCAGCGCCGCACCATTACTCTCGGTGACAGGACAGTTGAGTATGAACTTTCTTTCAAAAAGATCAAGCGGATAAATCTCTCGGTCAGCCTCGACAAGGGCGTCAGAGTATCTGCACCCTTATCGGCTCGCATAACCGATATAGAGGATTTCCTTAGGCGCAGCAGCGAATTTATCCTGAACGCAGTCGATAAATACCGGAAGATGTCGGAGGAGCTTCCGAAAGCCAAGACGTACAGCGAGGGCGAGTACGTATACTTTATGGGCGAAAAAAAACAAGTCAGACTGACAAGGGCGGCTCGCAATTTCGCAGAAGTCACGGGCGGCGAGCTTCGTATATTTGCAAAAGATATAACGGATACGGCGCTGAAAACTGCAATTGTCGATGCGTTTATGAAGCAGAAGTGCGAGGAGATCATTCCCGTGATGTGCGGAAGGCTTTATCCTCGCTTCAAAGCAAAGGGGATCGAATACCCCTCGGAGCTTCGTTTTCGCAGAATGGTCTCGTGCTGGGGGAACTGCCGTCCCGCCCGCTCGATAATCACGTTCAGCACCTATCTGATACAATTGCCCGAAAAATGTATAGAGCAGGTCATCTGTCACGAGTTTACACACTTTCTCTATCAGAACCATTCAAAGGCGTTTTACGCTCAGCTAACCGAGTTTATGCCTGACTGGAAAGAGTATGAAGATGTTATAAAAAAGCTCGGACGGGAAATAATTATTCGATAATTTACACATTCGTTGAAAATTAACCAAAAAATAACAGAAAAATTTTTCGTGAAAATGCTCAATTACGGTTGCATTTTGGTCTTGCTTGTTGTAAAATATAATAGCTGTCTGAAAAATCGACAGCATTATGCACATTTTATTAACTGAAAGGCTGAATTATAGATGTCCCAATGGATCAACAACTCTGTGTTCTATCACATATACCCGCTCGGCTTCTGCGGATGTCCCGAGTTCAACGACGGCAACACGGAGTACAGATTAAACAAGCTTATCGACTGGATACCTCACTTGAAAAGTATGGGCGTTAATGCGCTTTATTTAGGACCTGTTTTCCAGTCGCTCAAGCACGGCTACGATACGAGCGATTACTACCGTATAGACTGCCGCCTCGGTGACAACGAGAGCTTCAAGAAGATCTGCAAGGAGCTTCACGCAAACGGTATCAGGGTCATACTCGACGGAGTTTTCAACCACGTCGGCAGAGACTTCTGGGCTTTCAAGGACGTTCAGAAGTACGGCTCCAATTCACAGTACTGCGGCTGGTTCCAGAATCTCACCTTTAACGGACGCTCACCTTATGACGATCCCTTCTGGTATGAGGGCTGGAGCGGTCATTACGATCTGGTCAAGCTGAATTTGCAGAATCAGGCTGTTGTCGATCATCTTATCGGCGCTGTGTCGATGTGGATGGACGAATTTGGGATCGACGGTCTGCGCCTCGATGCCGCCGACTGCATAGAGCCGAATTTCTTCCGCGCTTTGCGCCGTTTCTGCAAGGGCAAGCGCCCCGATTTCTGGCTGATGGGCGAGATCATTCACGGCGATTACAACCGCTGGGCTAACCCCGAGATGATGGATTCCGTGACGAATTACGAGTGCTACAAGGGTATCTACTCGTCTCACAATGACAAGAATTACTTCGAGATCGCACATTCGCTCCAGCGTCAGTTTGCAAACGGCGGTATCTACCGTGACCTGTGCCTGTACAACTTCCTCGACAACCACGATGTAAACAGGATAGGCTCAACGCTGCGCAACCCTGCGCACCTGAAAAATGCGTACACGATTATGTTCACAATGCCCGGAGTGCCGTCGATCTATTACGGCTCCGAATGGGCGATAGAGGGCACGAGAACGAGAGAGAGCGATCAGATGCTCCGCCCGTGTCTTGAACTCAATACACCGCTTGCAAAAACTCAGTCGCTCGTGCCGCATATCGGCAGGCTTTCGGCTCTGAGAAAGAATTTCCATGCGCTGTGCGAAGGCAATTATGAAAATATCCTCATCAGAAACGAGCAGCTTGTGTTCAAGCGTTTCACCAACGATCAGACAATAGTCGTTGCTCTGAATATCACCGACAGCGAGTACTGGCTTGATTTTCCCATAAGCGGCGGGAGCGTTCTGACGGACGTGCTCGATAACGGCGCCGAGTACAAAGTCGAGAATAACCACGCAAACGTAATGATCCCGGCAAACGGCGCAAGGATCATGGTACTCAACAACGGCGATTTCAAGTACACAGACTTTACCGACCGCACCGAGAATGACGCTCAGTCCGATGCAGTCGAGGCGGCTCAGACGAACAACACGGAGTATGCCGAGGAGCAGACGGTTAATTCCGAAAGCGAACAGGCAGCAGAAGAGCCTGCTTCGAAATCGGAAGAGCGCCGCGTAAAGCTCGGAAAGTACAGGAGCTGGGACGGCAGTATGTTTGCAGTCATTGCGCTTGCAAAAAATACCGACGACGGCGAGCCTTCCATAATATACAAGGAGCTGTTTAACGGCGGCTTTATCTATACCTGCTCCGCAAAGGGATTCCTTGATGATATCGAGGTAGACGGCAGAAAGCTTCGCAAATTTGAATACGTTGATACAGATGAGTTTTGATCGCGATACAATAGAAAGATAACATTCCCCCGACAGTCGGAAAATGCTGTCGGGGGATAGTTTATTCGGTGAAAGAGTATCGGTTGTTTTTTATAAGTGTATATAGCAGTCGCTCTCGCAGAGTGAAAGTATCGATCCGCAATACCTGACAGCGCAATTGCAGGCGGACGCTTGTCCGCAAAGTAAGTGTATAATTTTAGTGGGCAGTCACTCTTGCGGAGAGAAACTATCAATCCGCAATACCTGACAGCGGAATTGCCTGC
>ONIC01000047.1 GCA_900317815.1 uncultured Eubacteriales bacterium
CAAAAAAGCCGCAGTAATACTGACGTATTTCAAGGCTTTTGAGTTCAATTTGACCGAAAGATGCAAGCAAGTTTGGTGCTCAGTCCGAAGGACGTGATTTAATCAGTGGCTCCTTAACTTTTTCATTTCATCGAATCAATGACTGTTTCCAGATACTCGATCGTTTCTTCCTTTGTGAAGACCATTCCAGACTCGTTGAGCGAGCTGAGAAAATCAAAAACCACAGAAGTAACATCGGGATTGGAGAACGAAAGAATAGAACACATACCTTCATGCTCTTTAGATATAACATAAAGGTAATCTCCGTTTCTGACGCCTGTTCCGAGAAATCTCAGACCAAGCGGCGGATCAAATTCGTTTTCCTTCAGCATATAGTAACGCAGATCGCTTTTTTCAGACTTTATACAATCAAGAACGGAGCACAGCATCTCTCTGCGGTGTTCGTAGCCTATTACAGGTGTGATAGCCTCGGGTATCTCCATTATCCTACCCGTTTCGATAAAGGAATCTACCCCCTTTTTGGTAAAGTAGGCGATCTGAGGTATATTGTTGAATATTCCGAACTGATTATTTACGATATTTTCAAGCCAATAGTGCGCTCGCTCGTCATTTTTTGTCTTTTCAAGCATCTGACCGAGATCGTCCCGGTTAAAGAAATGAAGTACACACGGCTCAAAGTCGAGTGTTATCAATGTCTTTCCCGAGCTCTTTGCGTTTACGCTCTCCATAATGCCGAGATAGTTTTCGAGGTACTCTCCCGATGTTCGTATCTTTTTTATAAATGGCGTGCACTGCGATATCTTCTGGTTAAAGAGCCGGGAGTATATATCTATGACGGACTTCTTTTTTACAAGTATCGCCGATGTACCGTCGAGCGACATCGTCATACTGAAGCTGCTCGTTATTATCTGGAAAGGCATGAGCGCATTGGTAGAATGCCCTGCTATGCTGTAGTATGCATTGTAATTAGTGTTGAGCATAAATATCGGATAAACTGCCCTTGCGACCTCCATGTAATACGTCAGAGGCTCGCTGAGTTCATTTACAGACGACAAAGAATAGATATGCTCTATATCCAGATCCGATACTGCCGATGTTAAAACGAATATGTTTGACAAAAGATACTCGTCAAACGGTGAGCTGATTATCTTTATATGATCCTTTTCTGCACATGCCTTTGAAAGTATCATAGTAACAGCATTTCTGACAGAAAGCAGGCTGTCGAGAGTAACGACATCCTCGGGAATATCAAAATCCGCATTGAAGCTTGCAGTGGAATACCCCATAAGCAAGCCCGAATCACTTTCGGGAAATTTAAGACTCGACAAAAACTGCTTTGCGAGCATTCGTGATTTGTACCTGTCTGCTCCGAGCTTTTCAAAGAGATAAGCCTCATAGAGCTTCTTTGTCGTGTCACTGTCGAGCATAATGCCCTTTGTTATCTTACGAAGCTCCTCAAATTCGATCCTGAACTTACCGTTTCTTATCCTGTTTACTCTTGTCCTTTCAATTCCAGTGAGCTGAGTGACCCTGATGTCCGAATATTCCTTCAGAACATCATTCAGCATTTCAAGAAAATTCATTTTTTTCACCCTCACAAAACATCCGACAGACGGTCATACTCCCTATACGACTGTCTATCGGTGCAACATACCAAAACGTTAAAGGATTTATTCCTTTAAATCATTTATTTCTCCGTCTCATTGATTATTTTATCACATATTGACGTTAAACGCAATATTATTTTATAATTATTTAGTTATTTTTATATTTACTTTTTATACAAAAATCGCATTATTTTTTATTTATAATAATAAATATATAAAGCAAAATAAATATATCCCTCTGATAATTCCGTTTGTAGAAAAAAATCACCGCTTTCTCATCACAAAAATGAAAAAGCGGTGATATATTTTATCTTATACTAAAGATCAAGCCTTGCCTACAGAACCGAAGAGCTCCATCTTCTCCTTAACTGTAGCCTTGATAGCCTCAAAGCCGGGAGCGAGAAGCTTTCTGGGATCGAAGCCCTTGCCCTGGAGATCCTTGCCGTCTTCGATGTACTTTCTTGTAGCTTCCTGGAAGGAGAGC
>ONIC01000124.1 GCA_900317815.1 uncultured Eubacteriales bacterium
ATTTCAAGGCTTTTGAGTTCAATTTGACCGAAAGATGCAAGCAAGTTTGGTGCTCAGTCCGCAGGACGTGATTTAATCAGTGGCTCCTTAGAACACGGTTGTAAAAGATTTTTGAATTTTTGAGGAATAGGTTAAAATATACTCCCTTTTGTGGTATAATAGCTTCGTATGGACTTTTTAAGAACATTTTCAGTAATTGAACGGGTGTTGTTATGACGGAAGAAATGAGCGAAATAAGCGGCGTTGTTGACAGTATCGTTTACCGAAACGAGAATAACGGATACACTGTCATGAATGTCGATGAGGGCGATTGTCTGGTTTGCGCTGTGGGAATGATGCCCGATATAATCGTAGGAGACGAAGTTCTGCTCACGGGTGTTGTAAAGTATCACCCGAATTACGGCGAACGTTTTTCTGTCGCTTCATACGAGCGCTCCGCTCCGACATCTTCGGTTGCTATATACAAGTACCTTGCAAGCCGCAATGTGAAGGGGATAGGCGCGAAGACTGCACTGAAAATCGTAGAAGAATTCGGGGACGAAACACTCGATGTAATAGAGAACGATCCGCAGCGCCTGCTGTCTGTCAAGGGGATCACAAAAGAGAAGGCGGAGAGCCTGAGCCAACAGGTGCAGCAGGCTTTCGGTTATCAGAAGCTGATGCTCTTTATGCTGAAGTATGAGTTCAGCGCAGCCGAAAGCGTCAGGGTCTGGAATATTCTCGGAACACAGGCGATGAAGCTTATCGAACAGAACCCGTACATACTCTGCGAAAACGAGCTGAATTTCTCATTCGAGCGAATTGACAGATTTGCGGGACTCCTTGCGGGCAATTATCATTCGGAGTACCGCGTCAGAGCCGCTATAGTTCATATCCTCAGCCACAATACTTTTAACGGTCACACCTGCCTTCCGAGAAAAAAGATCGCTCAGACGAGCGCCGCTTTTACCGATTGTACTCAGGAAGAGGCAGACAAGCTGATCGGAAGAATGATCTCGGAAGAGTCTCTGTTTTCGTATTCGCGCGCGGATCGTCAGACCGAGTATATTTCGCTTCCGCTGTATTACAGTGCGGAAACGTATTCTGCGGCGAGGTTTCGGATGCTGCTTCGCTTTCCGCCTCAGGTCATCGAAAATGTTGACGAGCGGATAAAAAAAATCGAACGCAGCGAGGGGATAGAGTATGCGCAGATGCAGAAGACGGCTATCCGTACTGCTGTGACAAAGGGCATACTGATCTTGACGGGCGGCCCCGGAACGGGAAAAACTACAACGCTCAATGCGATAATCAGACTGCTTCAGGAAAACGGAGAAAGAGTGCTGCTTGCTGCCCCTACAGGAAGAGCCGCTCAGCGTATGAGCGAGGTCACGGGGTGCGAGGCGAAGACGATACACAGGCTGCTTGAAGTGGAGTGGATCACAGACGATCGTCAGATGTTTCGGATAAACGAGCAGAATCCGCTCCCGTGCGATGCGCTGATACTCGATGAGACTTCTATGATAGATACGCTGCTGCTCGAAAGCATAATGAGGGCGCTTCCTCTCGGCTGTCGACTGATACTTGTGGGAGATAACGATCAGCTCCCGAGCGTCGGCGCAGGCAACGTACTCGGAGACCTTGTGTCCTCGGGCACGATCCCGACAGTCGCTCTGAACGAAGTTTTTCGTCAGTCGATGGAGAGCGACATAATCGCAAATGCCCACAGGATCAACAGAGGAGAACAGCCGAAGCTCGGAGGCGGAAAGAGAGATTTTTTCTTTCTTCAATGCGAGTCTCCCTCTGAGGTCAATTCTACTATACGCGATCTGTGCTGCGAGAGACTCCCGAAAACGTACGGCTTTTCAGCAATGAACAGTATACAGGTGCTGTCTCCGACCAAGATCGGCAGGTGCGGCACCGCCGAACTAAACCGCACTCTGCAAGACAGGATCAATCCTCAGAGCGAAGACAAAGCTGAGCTTACCATAAACGAGAGGATCCTCAGAGCGGGCGATAAGGTTATGCAGGTAAAGAATAATTATAATATCGAGTGGGAAAGAGACGACGGAACTCTCGGAAAAGGGATATTCAACGGCGATCTCGGCGTGCTCACCGATATTGATGCATACGCGCGTTCCTGTACGGTCGTTTTTGACGACAAGACAGCGAAATACACGTTTGATAATATAAGTGAACTGGAGCTTGCTTATTGCACGACGGTACACAAAAGTCAGGGCAACGAGTACGACGCAGTAATTATATCAATGTGGGGCATACCTGCGCCGCTGAAGTACAGAAATCTGCTTTACACAGCCGTGACGCGCGCAAAAAAGCTGCTCATCATTGTCGGCAACACAAAAGAGCTCGGAGAGATGATCGGCAACAACAAACGTTCACAGAGATATACGCTGCTCAGGGATCTTCTTGCGCAGGACGAGTAAATGCTGTCGGGAAGTGAGATGTGATGCCGAATGCTTTTCTTGATCTTATATACGATCTGATATTCCCGCCTCGCTGCCCCTACTGTGACGAGTTGACGCTTCGCGGTGTTGAGGCGTGTGAAAAATGTGCGCCGTCTCTTGATGTCGAGCCGCATTTCCGTGAGCTTGAAAACGGCGTTATTTGCTGTTCTGCGTTTAGGTATGAGGGCGTGTTCAAAAAAGCTGTGATAAATTATAAATACAACGAACACCGCCAGTATTGCAAGCCGTTTGCGCTGACCTGTTCAAGACTTGTCGAGCGGCTGCTGCAAAGCGATGAATTCACGGTCTGTACTTCCGTGCCGTCTTATCACGATCTGTCGGGCGAAAGGTTCGATCAGGTTCACTCGATCGCATCACGCAGTGCAAAGTTATGCGGCCTCGAATACAGACGACTGCTCAGGCAGACGAAACGGAAGGAATTTCAGCATTCGCTCGGAGAGAAGGAGCGGTGTCGGAACGTCAAGGGGATCTATGAGGCATCGGGAGAGGATCTGATACGCGGTGAAAGCGTGATTCTTTTTGATGATGTCGTGACTACGGGATCGACTCTTAATGCCTGCTCGGATATTCTGTTGAAGGCGGGCGCCGAAAAGGTCGTATGTGTAACGCTGCTGTGGTAGCGTGATAATACAATGAGTACTGCCAAAATATAATAAAGAAATAATATAAATAGAGACAGCAGATAATTACTATATTACTTTTAACCAAATAATGACACTATTTTTGATATACAACGAATAAAATTTTGATATTTACGCAACAAACATTTTATTGTATATTGACAAAAAGGCACCAACTATAATATAATTAAATATGGGAAAACCTGTGTGTTCAGAAGGGATGTATAGGCGTGAGTGTGGACATTGCAATAGATCTTGGAACATCTAATACCAGAATATATATCGCAGGCAAAGGCAAGTTTCTTGATGAGCCGTCTGTGGTTACTATAAATCTTGATAACGACGACATTGTAGCCGTCGGTCAGGAAGCCTACGCTATGATAGGCAGAACATCGCAGAGACTGAGTTCTATCGAACCGATAGTCGGCGGAGTGATCTCCGATTTCTATCTTGTTGAAAATATGATACGAATTCAGCTCGGCAAGGCAAATATAAGCAGAATAATCAAGCCGAGGGTAGTAGCTTGTATCCCCGGAGAGATAACCGATGTCGAAAAAAGGGCTGTCGTAAATTCGATACTTTCTATCGGAGTCAGAAGTGTAAGCCTTATCGAGGCATCGAAGGCAGCGGCGATAGGAGCGGGGCTTGACATAAGAAGCCCGCACGGCAGGCTGGTGCTCGATATGGGCGGCGGTACGACTGATATAGCCGTTATCTCTCTCGGAGACATCTCCGTTTCCCGCTCGATGAAGGTCGGCGGAAACAGCTTTGATGAGGAGATAATCAAGTACGTTCGCAGGAAGTACAACCTTATTATCGGCAGAGTGACCGCGCAGAGCGCAAAGCTCGAGATAGGCTCGGTCATCAAGCCCAAGGAAGACAAGACGTACATCGTCAAGGGCAGAAATACCGTCACAGGTCTGCCTCAGTCGGTGGAACTTCATTCGAGCGAGCTGTATGAGACTCTTGCGGAAACGGCGAGCACGATCGCATCTCAGGTGCAGGACGTTCTTGAGGAAACGCCTCCCGAGCTTGTCGGAGACATCTACAAGGACGGTATCGTCCTGACGGGCGGCGGCGTGCAGATCAACGGCTTTGACAAGCTGATCGAAAAGCAGGTCAAACTCGAAGCGCACCCGGCTGAAAACCCCGCAGACTGTGTGATAAACGGCTGCGGTTCGGCGCTTAAGTATATCGGTCAGGCTGAGATCGACGAAAACGGCGCAGTCAATCCGCTCAGTATGCCTTATTGATCATGATTTTTCGGAGACTTTCGGGAAAATTGTCCCGTGTCTCGTTATATAGACGTTTAATGTACAAAAAATGTATAAAGGACGATGACACAAATGGTTTATTGCTATCATTGTATGGCACAAATTACTGACGCTCTTCAACCATATTGTCCGAAATGCGGA
>ONIC01000014.1 GCA_900317815.1 uncultured Eubacteriales bacterium
ACGGCAGTATAGTCTCGGCTGCCGCCTCGGTCGGTGCTTCTGCTTCGCAGAGGTCTCCACCGGAGACCCGCACCCTGCGGTCGTTTCGTACAATCTGCCTGAAAATCTGACGGCGCAATATGAGCACTCGCTTTAATCAGTGACTCCTTAGATAAGATTTCCTTATAAACCGCTTGATAATCGTGCAGCATAGTCGTATAATAATTGTATGAAATGATTTGGAAGGGTGTGACTGAAATGACGGATAGAGAGCAGATAGAAAAGCTTTATCTGCGTATGTACGAGGCCATGGTGTCAAAGGATGCAGCGGAGCTTGAAGCAGTGCACGATGACAGCTTTGTACTTCACCACATGACGGGTATGAGTCAGTCAAAGCGTGAATACATAGACGCGATATTAAACGGCACACTCAATTACTACAGCGCTTCTCACGACGAGCTTTGTGTCACAGTTTCCGGTGATACGGCGAGGCTTTCGGGAAAAAGCAGGGTCAGCGCAGCAGTGTTCGGCGGCGGCAGACACATATGGCGCCTGAAACTTGAGTTTGACCTGGTAAAAAAGAACGGTCGGTGGGCGTTCACGAGCGCTTCGGCGTCCACTTATTAAGGAGCAGTTATGATAAAGCAGATCAGATATTTCCAGTCGGTGGTCAGGCTCGGCAGCTTCACGGCAGCAGCAGATGAGCACCTGATCTCCCAATCGGCTATCTCACAGCAGATCAAGGCGCTCGAGGATTCGCTCGGCGTTCCTCTTCTGACCCGAAAGGGAAGGAGTTTTGAGCTGACCTCCGAGGGTGAGTATTTTTATAAGAAAAGTCTTGTGATCGTGGCGGATCTTGATTCTCTCTGCGGGGAGCTGAGGAGAATGTCGAACCACGTCAAAAAGCTCGGGATCGGAGTTCCGAGGGGATACAGTTCGGATGCGTTCAGAAACGCAGTCGCATTGTTTTCCGCAAAATATCCCGACACGCCGGTTGAAATAGTTTACGGCAGTCATGAAGAACTGTACGAGCTGCTTCAAAATGACGAAATAGGCGCTGTACTGGGCGATCATAGCCGTGCCCTGTCGGATGAGTATACCGTCATCCCTCTCGCTGCTCGGGAGTGCAGTATCGAGATATCTGCCGCAAATCCGATCTCACAGCTTCCTTTTGTAGAACCCGGGGATCTGAAAAATATCCCCTTCGTAATAATCGCAGGCAAGACACGGCAGGAAGCGGAGCTGAATTTTTACAGAGAATACACGGGACTTCAAAGCGACCCGCTTTTTACCGATGATCTCGAAAATGCGAAAATGCTTCTGATACAGGGGCGAGCGTATATGCTTGTCGAGGGAGGGGAAAAGTACGTTCGCAGCGGGATAACGAAGAGCCTGACGCTCAGGCGAAACGGAGAACCGATACTTCGCCGATACTGCATATTCTTGAAAGCGGGCAGCTCTCGGAAGACTGCGGAGGACTTTACAGAAATACTGAGATCACAGTTTTAAGGAGAGTATTATGGATACGGATATTGCAAAAGAGCACCTGGATGGTCATTCTATCTGCCTTTGCAGGGACGGAGAATACTTCACGGACGACGGCAGAGGTATATCTCCGATGATGAGATTTATCTCGCAAGGCAGAGATCTCAGCGGATACAGCGCAGCCGATCTGATTGTCGGTAAGGCAGCGGCGATGCTTTTTGTCAGGGCGGGTATAGTCTCTGTTTATGCACGAGTGATCTCAGAAGGCGGATATGAGTTTCTCAAGGCTCACGGAATTGTTTGTACATACGATACGCTTACCGAGCGGATCATAAACAGGCAGGGCACCGATATATGTCCGATGGAAAGAACCGTCCTGAATATTGACGATATCGAAGAGGGATACAAAGCGCTTCAAAAAAAGAGCGAAGAACTTAGGGAGCCACTGAATAAATCACGTCCTACGGACTGAGCACCAAACTTGCTTGCATCTTTTGGTCAAATTGAACTCAAAAGCCTTGAAATACGTCAGTATTACTGCGGCTTTTTTGTCCAATTTGCCACGAAATCTGACTGCGCAATTTTGGCACTCG
>ONIC01000019.1 GCA_900317815.1 uncultured Eubacteriales bacterium
CGCATTCGAAGCGCGCACGGTATTCGTGCTCAAGAGAGGCAAGGGCACAGGCTTCTCGGGCGTTGAAAACCCGCTTTTCACAAACGATAACACCGTTATGATCTACGGCGACGCCAAGCAGACGGTGTCGGCTCTTGTAAGTGAATTCAGCGAAGAGTAAACACATTTATAAAACAAAAAAATATCGGGCTGCTCCGTTTTATTGGGGCAGCCCGTGCTTTTTAATTTACAGCCTTCTCAATTCTCTCCATAGCCTCAACAGTGGAGCTATGATCGGCAAAGGAAGTAAATCTCATACAGCCTTTGCCGCATTTACCGAAGCCTTCTCCGGGAGTTGCGACAACGTTCGCTTTTTCGAGAAGATAGTCGAAGAATTCCCAGCTTCCCATACCATCGGGACAAGTTATCCAGATGTAGGGGGAATTTCTTCCGCCTGTGTAAGTTATTCCAAGTTTTTCCATAGTCTTGGCTATCAGTTCGGCATTTCTCTTGTAGTACATGATGTTCTCTCGTGTCTGTTTTTGACCTTCGGGTGAGAAAACAGCTTCGGCGGCTCTCTGAACGGGGTATGATACACCGTTAAACTTCGATGACTGTCTTCTGTACCACAGATCCTTTATGCTGTGACCGTCAAATGTAAGCTCTTTCGGAATGACCGTGTAGCCGCAGCGAACTCCCGTAAAGCCTGCTGTCTTGGAGAGCGAGCATAACTCGATCGCGCATTTTCTTGCTCCTTCAACAGCAAAAATACTGCGGGGCAGATCGTCCGATATAAATGCCTCGTACGCCGCATCGTACAGAATAACAGCATCGTTGTTTATTGCGTATTCGATCCACTTCTTTAGCTGATCGGCAGTATATGCGGCGCCTGTGGGATTGTTCGGGGAGCACAGATATATTATGTCTGCGTGTACGTTGTCATCGGGCATTGCGCAGAAGCCGTTTTCCGCTGTAGACGGCGCATAAACGATCTTCCTGCCTGCCATGATGTTTGTATCTACATATACAGGATAGACAGGGTCTGTTACAAGTACGGTACAGTCTGTTGAGAAAATATCGCCGATGTTTCCGCAGTCGCTCTTTGCGCCGTCGTTTACAAAAATCTCATCGGAACTCACTGAAACTCCGAAGGAGCCGTAATAGCCGCTGATCGCATTTCTCAAAAACTCATAGCCTTCATATTCGGGATATCCCTTGAATGTTTCTTTAACAGCCATTTCATCTGCGGCTTTTTTCATTGCATCCGAAACTGCGGGCGCAAGCGGAAGAGTTACGTCTCCGATACCCATTTTTATTATACGGACTTCGGGGTGAGCGTCCGCAAATATCTTTGTTCTCCTTGCAACCTCTGCAAAAAGATAGCTTTCCGCAAGCTCGTCAAAATTCTCGTTTATTTTCATAACTCACACCTCGATCTCTCCGTCAAAGGAAAATTCGGCCGCACCTGTCATCAGGACATTTTCTCCCGTATATCTTATCGTAAGCACTCCGCCCTTCAGATGTACCGATATATCCTCATTGACAGGGGAGATGCCGTTTGCAGCTGCGGCAGTCACAACAGCGCAGGCTCCCGTTCCGCAGGCGAGAGTTTCACCGCTTCCGCGTTCCCAGACCCTCATACGCAGGTTCTTGTCATCAATGATATTCACAAATTCTATATTGGCTCTGTATGGGAAAAGCTCGTGAGTTTCAAGAGGTCTGCCGATTTTTTCAAGCTCAAGGCTGTCAACAGGTTCATTTGTGAATATAACGCAGTGTGGATTGCCCATGTCAACAAATGTATAGGTGTAATTGCCGTGCAGCGTACTGATATTCCCTTTTACTACTCCCACTTCAGGCGATCCCATATCTACGGTGACGCTTTCCGCAACTCCGCTTTTTGTGTGGATATCAAGCGTCTTTATACCTGACAGCGTTTCAAGCGTAACGGTTTTTTTATCAGTCAATCCACGGTCGTATACATATTTTGCGATACAGCGAGAGGCATTGCCGCACATAGCTCCCTCGGAGCCGTCTGCGTTGAACATCCTCATTCTGAAATCGGCGTGATCCGACGGCATTATCATAACTATACCGTCTCCGCCTATGCCGAAATGACGGTCGGAGAGCGTTATCGACAAACGCTCGGGATCCGATGGCGCAGGGCGGCGTATACAGTCGAAATAGATGTAATCATTGCCGAGCCCCTGCATCTTTGTAAAATGCAATCTCATAATAAAACACTCCGCTTTTCTCAAATCATATTTGTATATCTCATCAAAAACTCATCGGCTTCCTTCGCTGCGGCTCTGCCCTCACTGATAGCCCATACCACAAGGCTCTGACCGCGGCGCATATCTCCTGCCGCAAATACTTTCGGTACGTTTGTCAGGTGTTTACCCTCCTCGGTCGATACATTCGAACGTGAGTCGGTATCTACTCCAAACGCCGAGGTAACATATTCCTCACTGCCTGTGAATCCCGCAGCGATAAGCAGCATATCGGCGTCTACAGTGTACTCGCTGCCCTCGACAGGCGTCATTATCATTCTTCCTGTATTCTCGTCCTTTTTTGCCTCGAGTTTTACAAGCTGGGCGGCTTTGAGATCGCCGTTTTCATCACCTATGAGCTTTTTGACAGTCGTTTGGTACACTCTCGGATCTTTTCCAAAGACAGCCGCAGCCTCCTGCTGACCGTAGTCCGTCTTGCATACTCGAGGGTACTGCGGCCACTCGTTGCCCTTTGCGCGCTTATCGGGAAGCTTCGGCATCATTTCAAGCTGTGTTACGCTCTTGCAGCCGTGACGTATGCTTGTACCAACGCAGTCGTTTCCCGTGTCGCCTCCCCCGATTATGATAACATTCTTATCCTTTGCGCTGATATAATTACCGAGTTCATACTCCTTGTCGAGCAGCGCCTTTGTGGTAGATCTGAGAAAATCTACTGCAAAATGGATCCCGTTAAGCTCCCTGCCCTCGATATTCAGATCACGCGGTCTGGAAGCTCCGCAGCAAAGGATCACTGCGTCAAATTCTCTCAGTATCTCATCGGCAGTTATATCGATACCGACATTGCAGTTCGTTCTGAACTCGATGCCCTCTTTTTCCATAATGCGGATACGGCGCATTACGACGTTTTTATCGAGCTTCATATTCGGTATACCGTACATAAGCAGACCGCCCGCACGATCGGAGCGTTCGAAAACAGTCACGCAGTGTCCCCGCTTATTGAGCATATCGGCACAGGCAAGTCCCGACGGTCCCGAACCTATAACAGCGACCTTTTTATTTGTTCTGAGCTTCGGCGGCTCGGGCTTTATATAACCGTTTGCAAAGCCATATTCAACAATTGCAAGCTCGTTGTCGTGAACTGTGACAGGACTGTCGTTCAGCCCGCACGTACATGCTGCTTCACAGAGCGCAGGGCAGACTCTTCCCGTAAATTCGGGAAAGTTATTCGTTTTCAACAGCCTGCCGAGCGCATGTTCATAATTCCCGCAGTACAGCTCGTCATTCCACTCGGGGATAAGATTGTGCAGCGGACAGCCTGATACCATTCCGTTGAGCTTCATTGCCGATTGGCAGAAAGGTACTCCGCAGTTCATGCAGCGGGAAGCCTGCTGACGGCGCTTTTCAAGGTCGAGCGGAGCCTTGAACTCGTCAAAGCTCCTGATACGACGTTCGGGTGAGACCTGTGTATTTGTTACCCTTTCAAATTCCAAAAATCCTGTCGGCTTTCCCATATTAATGATCTCCCTTCGTAGCTGCATAAAACGCTTCCAGAACAGCGTCTTCTTCATTAAATCCCTTTTCTTCAAAACGCCCGATAAGCGACAGCATCTTGTTGTAGTCGTTCGGCATGATCTTCTTGAAATTCGGGAGGTATCTGTCGAAATCATCGAGCATACGCTTTGCAAGGGGAGAAGAAGTTGCTGCAAAATGCTTTTCTATCATTGTCTTCAGTTCGTCGATGTCGTGCTTCTCCGTGACCTCGCTCATCGTTACAAGTTCCTTATTGAGCTTCAGATACAGGTCGTGCGCCTCGTCGTAGACGTATGCTATACCGCCGCTCATTCCCGCCGCAAAGTTTCGTCCTGTTTTTCCGAGGATCGCAACTCTGCCTCCGGTCATGTATTCGCAGCCGTGATCTCCCACGCCCTCGCAAACGGCGTAAGCTCCAGAATTTCGCACGCAGAACCGCTCGCCGGCAATGCCGTTAATATATGCTTCACCGCTTGTGGCACCGTAAAGAGCCACGTTGCCGATTATGATGTTATCTTCGGCTTTGAATGTGCTGTCTTTCGGCGGGCAGACTATCAGCTTGCCGCCCGAAAGACCCTTTCCAAAGTAATCGTTTGAATCACCTTCCAGCCTGAGCGTGAGTCCCTTCGGGATAAATGCGCCGAACGACTGACCGCCGCCGCCCGTACATTGTACGGTAAAGAAATCGTCATCGAGTGTGCTGCCGAATTTCTGTGTGATCGTAGAACCGAATATAGTGCCGAACGCTCTGTCGGTGCTTGATACCTCGGCTTTTACAGTCTTTCTTGTGTGATTCATCATAGCCTTGTGGAATTTAGGAATCAGAAGGCTCTCGTCAAGCGTATTGTGGAGCTTGAAATCATAGATATCATTCGGGTCAAAATGTGTTTTATCATTGTCGATAAAGTCGCGGCTGAGTATTCCCGACAGATCTATCATCTCAGCTCGGTGAGTGACCTGCTTCGGCTTTACCTTCAGAAGATCGGTCCTGCCGACCAGCTCGGATACAGTCCTAACGCCGAGACGAGCCATGATCTCACGAAGCTCACGCGCAATAAACATCATGAAATTGACGATGTACTCGGGCTTTCCCGCAAAGCGTTTTCTCAGCTCGGGATTTTGCGTCGCAATTCCTACAGGGCAGGTGTCGAGGTTGCATACTCTCATCATAACACATCCCATGGTCACGAGAGGAGCAGTTGCAAAACCAAATTCATCGGCTCCGAGCATCGCCGCAATGGCAACATCTCTGCCGCTCATGAGCTTTCCGTCCGTTTCTATCAGGACACGAGAGCGAAGTCCGTTTTTGATAAGCGTCTGATGGGTTTCCGCAAGACCAAGCTCCCACGGCAGTCCCGCACCATGGATAGAACTCAGAGGAGCAGCGCCCGTTCCGCCGTCATAGCCCGAGATCAGTATTACCTGTGCGCCTGCTTTAGCAACGCCTGCAGCGATCGTTCCGACTCCGGCTTCCGAAACGAGCTTCACGGAGATCCTTGCGCATCTGTTTGCGTTTTTCAGATCGTATATCAACTGGGCGAGATCCTCGATAGAATAAATATCATGGTGCGGGGGAGGAGAAATGAGCGAAACTCCGGGTGTTGAATAGCGGTTCTTTGCTATCCACGGATACACTTTTTTTCCGGGCAGATGACCGCCCTCGCCGGGCTTAGCGCCCTGTGCCATTTTGATCTGTATTTCCTTTGCACTGAGCAGATACTCGCTTGTGACACCGAAACGTCCCGATGCTACCTGCTTTATCGCGGAGTTTTTATTGGTTCCGAGACGGTCGGGAGACTCTCCGCCCTCTCCCGAGTTGGATTTTCCTCCGAGCATATTCATAGCCTGCGCCATGCACTCGTGCGCTTCACGAGAGATCGAGCCGTAGCTCATTGCCCCCGTCTTAAAACGCTTTACGATCTCGCTTTCAGGCTCGACCTCATCTATCGGGATAGGCTGACATTTATCGAGATCAAATTCCATCAGTCCTCGAAGCGTATGCGGAACGCTCTCGTCATCGACCATCGCCGTGTATTCCTTGAATCGCTCGTAGCTTCCCGTCTGAGCTGCGTCACGAAGAGCAATAATCGTCTGAGGATTATACATATGATCCTCCTTGTCGCCGCCCGAGCGGAGCTTGTGCGTGCCTACGCTGTCTGTCGAGGTATCAACGCCGAGACCGAGCGGATCAAATGCGTGGTCGTGGCGCCATTCAACGCCCTCTCCGATCTGCGTCAGTCCGATACCTCCGACACGGCTTACCGTATTCGTGAAGTATTTGTCGATCACGTCCTGACGTATGCCGACAGCTTCGAAAATCTGTGAAGACTGATACGAATGTATGGTTGAAATACCCATCTTAGAAGCGATCTTTACGATACCGTGAAGCACTGCGGAATTGTAGTCATTGATCGCCGTATGGTAATCCTTGTCAAGAAGACCCTTGTCGATAAGCTCCGCTATACATTCCTGAGCAAGATACGGGTTCACCGCTCTTGCACCGTAGCCGAGAAGCGCCGCAAAATGGTGTACCTCGCACGGCTCGGCGCTTTCCAATATGATAGAAACAGCTGTACGTTTTTTTGTTCTGATAAGGTACTGCTCAATAGCCGATACAGCAAGCAGTGACGGGATCGCAACGTGGTTTTCGTCAACTCCTCTGTCGGAGAGGATTATGATATTCGCACCCTTTCTGTACTCTCGGTCAACGGATACGAAAAGTCTGTCGAGCGCCCTCTCCAGAGGTGTGTTTTTGTAATAAAGAAGCGATACAACGGCAGTCTTGAAACCGGGGCGGCGGATTGCCTTGATCTTCATCAGATCCACACTCGTGAGTATAGGGTTGTGTATCTCGAGCATATTGCAGTTTTCCGCTTTTTCTTCAAGCAGATCGCCGTCCGATCCTACGTACACCGTAGTGTCGGTAACGATCTCCTCACGGATCGCATCTATAGGCGGATTAGTTACCTGCGCAAAGCTCTGCTTAAAGTAAGAAAACAGTGACTGATGTTTCTCGGACAGAACTGCAAGAGGGATATCCGTACCCATGGCGGCGGTTGGCTCAACGCCGTTTTTTGCCATAGGAAGGATCAGATCCTTTATCTGCTCGTAAGTGTAACCGAACGCTTTGTACAGACGGTCACGCTGCTGCTGAGTATGATTTTCAACCTTGTGATTTGGTATGGGAAGATCGGACAGCTTCACCAGATGACTGTCGAGCCACTCGCCGTAAGGCTTCTCCGATGCGTAACGGCGCTTGCATTCCTCATCGGAGATAACACGCTGCGCAGTCAGGTCACAAAGCAGCATCTTTCCGGGCTGCAAACGGTTCTTTTCTGTGATTGACGAGCTGTCGAGCGGAAGTACCCCGACCTCTGACGACAAGATCAGCATATCGTCAGAAGTTATATAGTATCGTGAAGGACGAAGGCCGTTTCTGTCAAGCACTGCTCCGACAACATCGCCATCTGTAAAAAGTATAGCAGCAGGACCGTCCCACGGCTCCATCATCGTGGAATAATAGTGATAGAAATCGCGTTTTTCACGAGATATAGTTTTGTCATTGGCAAAGGGCTCCGGTATTGTGACCATAACAGCTTTCGGAAGCTCCATTCCGTTCATCATAAGGAATTCGAGCGTGTTGTCGAGCATTGCGGAGTCGGAACCCGCCGCATTTATCACGGGCAGCACCTTGTCGAAATCCTCCTGCATAACAGGACTTGTCATGGTTTCTTCGCGCGCAAGCATTCTGTCGAAATTTCCGCGGATCGTGTTTATTTCACCGTTGTGAAGAATTACACGGTTCGGATGCGCACGTTCCCACGACGGGTTTGTATTCGTTGAAAATCTCGAATGAACGAGCGCGAGTGCGCTTTTATAATCGTCCTTTTGCAGATCGAGGTAGAACTTGCGAAGCTGACCGACAAGGAACATTCCTTTGTAAACGATCGTTCTTGAGGAAAGTGAACATACATAAGTATTGTCGTTTGACTGTTCGAACTCACGTCTGATAATGTAGAGCCTGCGGTCGAATTCGATGCCTTTTTTTACGCCCTCAGGCTTCTTAACGAAGCACTGCACGATGTGCGGCATACAGTCGAGAGCTTTCCTTCCGATAACACTGCTGTCTGTCGGTACTTCTCTCCAGCCGAGAAGGTTTGCGCCCTCTTTTTCACAGATTATTTCGAACATTTTCTTTGCCTGGGCGCATTTTAATTCGTCCCTGGGGAAGAAGAACATTCCTACACCGTATTCTCTTTCTTCGGGAAGCTCCAGGGAAATATCTCCGGCGGCGTTCTTGAAGAAGCTGTGAGAGATCTGCACGAGTATGCCGACGCCGTCTCCCGTCTCGCCTGAAGCGTCCATTCCGGCGCGGTGCTGGAGCTTTTCAACAATAGACAGCGCATCGCTGACGATCTTGTGACTCTGCTCGCCTTTGATGCTTACAACGGCGCCGATGCCGCAGGCATCGTGTTCAAATTCAGGTCTGTAGAGTGTTTTTTCGTTATTCATTCTGATCTACCTCACTTTTTTTCAAGGCTGCTTTGATGAGTCCGACGAAGAGCGGGTGAGCTTTATTCGGTCGGCTTTTGAATTCGGGGTGGAACTGTACTCCAATGTAAAAATCGTTTTCTTTGATCTCAACTGTTTCAACAATAGTTCCGTCGGGAGAGATACCGCCGAGTATCAGTCCGTGCTCCTCAAGTATACTGCGGTAATCGTTGTTGAATTCGTAGCGGTGGCGGTGGCGTTCGGAGATTTCGCGCTGTCCGTAACACTCAAACAGCTTTGTGTTGTCTGCGATCACGCACGGATAAGCTCCGAGACGAAGTGTGCCGCCCTTGTTTATGCTCTCACTCTGATCGGGCATATAATCGATCACTTTGTGCTTTGTATTCTCATTAAATTCACCCGAGTCGGCGTCTTCCAACTTACATATGCTGCGTGCATATTCGATTACTGCTATCTGCATACCGAGACAGATCCCGAGATACGGTATATTATTCTCTCTTGCATACCGGGCAGTTTCTATCATGCCCGGTATACCACGGCTTCCGAAGCCTCCTGGAACGATTATAGCGCTGCATCTTCCGAGTATCAGCGCAGCATTGTCGGATGTGATCTGCTCACTGTCTATCCATTCGATATTTGTGTGTGTCCCGAGTGCAAAACCTGCATGATGGATAGCCTCAGCCACCGAGAGGTAAGCGTCATGGAGAGCTACATATTTCCCGACTATACCGACCGTGATATTTTTGTCGCGGCTTTTGATGCTGCCGAGCATCTTTGTCCACTCCGAAAGATCTGGGGAGGGAAGTTTAAGATCGAGCTTTCGGCATACCATATCAGAAAAGTGTGCTTCTTCCAGCATTATCGGCGCTTCATATAAAACGTCTACATTCTTGTTCTGTATCACGCAGTCCTCGCGGACATTGCAGAAAAGCGATATCTTTTTGAATATATTCCCGTCAAGCTCCTCATCGCATCTGAGAACGATAATATCGGGCTTGATCCCCATACCCTGCAATTCCTTGACCGAGTGCTGCACGGGTTTTGTCTTGTGTTCATGTGAGCAATTGAGGTAAGGCACGAGAGCTACGTGTATATAACAAACATTTTCGCTTCCGACCTCCAGTCCTACCTGTCTGATAGCCTCAATGAACGGCTGGCTCTCGATATCCCCCGTTGTTCCTCCTATTTCCGTGATGACGATGTCTGCGCCGTTTTTTGCTCCGACATTGTAGATGAAATGCTTTATCTCGTTCGTAACGTGCGGTATTACCTGAACGGTTTCTCCGAGAAATTCTCCGCGCCGCTCCTTGTTGAGAATATTCCAATAGACTTTGCCTGTAGTCAGATTTGAATATTTGTTAAGATCTTCATCAATGAAGCGCTCGTAATGTCCGAGATCGAGATCTGTCTCTGCTCCGTCTTCCGTAACATAGACCTCTCCGTGCTGATACGGACTCATAGTGCCGGGATCCACATTGATATACGGATCGAGCTTTTGCGCTGCGACCTTCAGTCCTCTTGATTTGAGCAGTCTGCCGAGCGAAGCTGCCGTAATTCCTTTTCCAAGCCCGGAAACTACTCCGCCCGTTACAAAAATGTATTTAGTCATCTTATCTACCTCTCTATATGATATCGTCGGATAATTCGCGGATCAGCTCCGCTGCGACATCTGTTTTTTTCTTTCCGCTGTCCATCGCAGCCTTTTCTATATAATGATGAGCTTCTTCCTCTGTCATTGACTTCTCTGAGATCAGAAGTGTTTTAGCTTTTGTCACTATCCTGACCTCTCTTAGTTTTGCCTTTAGCGCATCTCGGTCCTTTGAAAGCTGTTTCATCTTTGTGACGGAGACAGACAGAAGCATAAGCGTCTGATACAGCAGGGATCTGTAAAGTGTTCTCGGGAGCGTGACTATACCGTGTTGTTCGAGCTTGTAAGATGTACGCTCGAGAAGCTCGGGTTTTACTATAACTGCCAAGGCACATTTTTCGGAAAGATCAAGAGCAAGCCGCGTTCCGAATTCATCAGGCAGCGGCGTATCTATTATCACGATCTCTGCGGGTGTTCGGAGTATCGTGCGCCGTGCCTGTCCCGCATCCGCAACGACAATGACGGGAGAGAATTTATCGGGCGGCATAGCCGATCTTATAAATTCGACCATCTTTGAATTTTTTGAAACGATCATTACGCTGTTGATATCCTTTTGCACCGACGCACCTCCTTTCGGAAAATCTTACTCTGATACTATTCTGATACTATAAGGAAATCACAGAAAGCCTTTCGGAATACTTTTTCGTACAAAATCACTTTTTCTGGCAGCATTCATAGCTTCTTCAAGCGATTCGGGAAGTCTGTCAAGCCTGTTTGTCAAAGCTTCATAGGCAGTGTACAGATTGATGTCAATAGCTTCGGGCGGTTCAAGACCTTTTTCTATACCGTCAAGCGCTGCATAAATCAGCAGAGAATAAGCGGCATACAGATTTACGAGCGGATCGGGTGAACGCAGCTCTATTCGCTTATACTCACCCTTTGCGGCAGGTATCCTGATAAGCTGGGAACGGTTTTCCTTCGACCATGAAATATATTTCGGAGCTTTATCCTTGCCGAGCCGTTTGTACGAACAAGGGGAGGGGTTAAGAAATGCAGTTATTTCGGAAATATGAGAAAGAACACCCGCAAGCATACTTTGGGAATGATCCTTTCCGTCAGCCGATCTTACCGACATATTTATATGAAGTCCGCTTCCGGGTGCATCTTCAAGCGGCTTCGGGGAGAAATCGGCATATAATCCGTTGATGTCCGATATTGACGAGACGACCGATTTGAACGTAACGGCATTATCTGCCGAGGTCAGAGCATCGCTGTATCGGAAATCTATCTCGTTTTGTCCCGGCCCCAATTCGTGGTGCGAGCTTTCGGGGAAAATATCCATGTCGAGAAGCGTCAGGCAGATTTCCCTTCGGATATCCTCGCCTCTGTCCTCGGGCGCTATATCCATATATCCTGCGTGATCGAACGGTATCTTTGTCACTGCGCCGTTTTCGTCACGCTTGAACAGATAAAACTCGAATTCGGCTCCGAAATTGAAGCTCAGTCCCTTTTTTGCTGCTTCCTTTACGGCATTTTCAAGAAGTCTTCGGCTGTCAAGCTCAAACTCCTCTCCGTTAGGCTTATATATATTGCAGAACATTCTTGCTACTCTGCCTTCACTCGGTCTCCAGGGAAGTATCTGTATCGTATGGGGCAGCGGTTTTAAAAACAGATCGGAGGAAAGCTCGTCTCCGAAGCCGTGTATCGACGACGCATCAAATGCTATCCCGTCTGTAAATGCTCTCTTCAATTCTGACGGCATTATAGCAATGTTCTTTTGTATCCCGGATATATCGACAAATGCAAGCCGTATAAATCGAATGTCTTCATCCTCAATGAAGCTCATTATATCTTCATAGTGTTCGTTCATAATGAATCTGCCTCCGATTTTTAAAAAATAAAAATGGGCGCACAAAGCAATGGGACACAAGTATCCCGTTGCAATGAACGCCTTTGCTCATTGAATTTATATTCGTATTTTACTCTTGTACTGTTGATTTGTCAAGAAGTTCTGCTGTGAAAATTATGCAGAAGAAGTATAATTATTTTAGTATATTCAACGAAAAATCGCAAATTATGAAATATTGAGAACGAAAACTTGCAAAATTACGGTCAAAATCCCGTAAAAGACCGACTTTATACGTTGATAAACGGATCATAAACGCATAACTTCGAAATATGTTTTCTATATTATACAGCATTTTTTGAAATAAATGAATGAGTAATTACAGAATTATGCAAAATTGCATTAAAAAATATTATTTACGGGTATAAAGTTCTATGAATTGCAAGAATTTAAATAAAAATTTCAAAACTCTGTTGACAAATCCGATCTTCAGCCGTATAATAGCACACGTAGACACGGCAAGGACGTCGCAAGCTCGTATATTGGGCTTACGGCGTCCTTATCTTTTTATTCAAAAGGAGTTGTTTTTTATGACAAGTGTACCCGAACTTTTCGGCAGTATGGTTTTCAACGACAGGAAGATGGAGGAAAGACTTCCGCATTCCGTTTATAAGGCGCTCAAGCGCACTGTGCAAAATGGTGAGCCGCTTGATATCAGCGTAGCTAACGCAGTCGCAAATGCTATGAAGGAATGGGCGGTCGAAATGGGATGTACCCATTATACTCATTGGTTCCAGCCTATGACAGGCGTTACGGCGGAGAAGCACGACAGCTTTATTTATCCGGGCAGTGACGGCACGGTCATCATGGAATTTTCCGGTAAGGAGCTTATCAAGGGTGAGCCTGATGCATCGAGCTTCCCCTCGGGCGGTATAAGAGCAACATTCGAAGCGCGGGGTTATACAACGTGGGATCCGACCTCACCCGCATTTATCCGCGATAAGACATTGTATATCCCGACAGCATTCTGTTCGTATACAGGAGAGGTTCTCGACAAGAAAACACCGCTTCTGCGTTCCATGGAGAAGCTCAGCTCTGTAGCGGTCGAGCTGCTCCATATCCTCGGCAAAACTGATGTAACACGAGTTACAACAACGGTAGGACCCGAGCAGGAGTACTTCCTTATCGACAAGGAAATGTATGACAAGCGTCCTGATCTGATCTATACGGGAAGAACGCTCTTCGGTGCGCCCGCGCCAAAGGGTCAGGAGCTGGAGGATCACTATTTCGGCTCGATCAAGACGAGAGTTGCGGCGTTTATGTCGGATCTTGACGAAGAACTGTGGAAGCTCGGAGTTATGGCAAAGACGAAGCACAACGAGGTTGCGCCTTCTCAGCACGAGCTTGCGCCGATCTTTGCAACCTCCAATATCGCAACGGATCACAATGAATTAACAATGGAGATCATGAAGAAGACAGCCGAAAAGCATGGACTTGTCTGCCTGCTCCACGAAAAGCCGTTTGCGGGCGTGAACGGCTCGGGAAAGCACAATAACTGGTCTATCTCGACAAATACAGGCGAAAATCTTCTCGATCCCGGAAAGACACCCGAAGAGAATTTACAGTTTCAGCTCTTCCTTGCAGCGATCGTGAAGGCGGTCCACGAGCATCAGGATCTGCTCAGGCTGACTGTCGCATCGGCGGGCAACGACCACAGACTCGGCGCCAATGAAGCTCCTCCCGCTATTATCTCTATGTACCTCGGAGATGATCTCGGCGCTCTTGTTGATTCTATCATTGACGGCACAGAGTACCACAGCGCAGGTAGAACAAATATGCTTACAGGCGTTGATGTACTTGCCGATTTTCGTAAGGATACGTCCGACAGAAACCGTACCTCTCCGTTTGCTTTTACAGGCAATAAATTCGAGTTCCGTGCGCTCGGTTCTTCTTTGAATATCGGCTGCCCGAATTATATGCTCAATACAATGGTAGCAGATGAACTTGCACAGTTCTGTGAAGAGCTTTCGGGCGCAGAGGACGTTGAAGCCGCCGTAAGGTCACTTATCAGAAGAACGCTCACCGAACACCGCAATATCATCTTCAACGGTGACAACTACTCGGATGAATGGGTCGATGAGGCTGCGCGCAGAGGTCTTTTCAACTATCGTTCCTTACCCGAGGCAATGGCTCACTACGTCGACAGAAAGAATATCGATCTGTTCGAGCGAAACGGAATTGTATCCGAAGCTGAGATCTACGCCCGCTATGAGATCGAGCTTGAGAATTACTCAAAGCAGCTTCATATCGAGGCTCTCACAATGATCGATATGGCGGAGAAAAATATCACTCCTGCGGTGATCGCTTACGTTAATTCCCTTTCCGATGCCGCTCTTGCCAAGAGATCTCTCGGAGCATATTCCGTCTATGCAGAGACGTCGCTTATCGGAGAGCTTTCCGACAAGGTCGAAGCGTTCGTAAAGAAAACAGACGAGCTGAAAAGCTCCGTTGCCGCCGCTGATAAGTACTCGGGACTTGAACTTGCAGAGTACTACCGCAATGAAGTATTCGAGCGTATGAACGAGCTGCGCACTATCGGAGATGAGATGGAAAGCAGAACATCAGCCGCTTATTGGCCTTATCCCTCTTACGGAGAGATCCTGTTCGGTGTCTGATCCGATATTTCAGAATAAAAAGGCGCACGATTATTTCCAATGTTCAAACGTTTCGCAGTGTGCGTGATATCATTGGTGATACTTTATAGTATTCTGCATGCGGATATTTACAACTCCGAAAAATAAACCGGCAGTGGTATAAGAATAAACAGCAAACACGGCGAGTAGGTAAGACCTGCTCGCCGTGTAATCGCAGTATGAACATATTTAATCAGTGGCTCCTTAGCTGTCTGTTCATTGGGATCATCGTCAGAGATCTTCTTTTGTGGGAGTCTTTATCTATACGGAAAGCCAATGCAAATCTCTGCTCCTTAACGTTGCACCCACCTAAACAGCGCTTCAATATTGAATAATGATTTGACTTGACCTCATTGGAATGGTATAATTCTTTTATGAAATGAAAAAAATGACGGATATCGCCTCAGTGACAATATCCGTCTCTTTTCGGAAAGGAAAAAGATATGAAATATCTCAAACAATTCGTTGTTATTATGGCTGTTACTTTCGCGGGCGAATTATTGCACAGCTTGATAGCATTGCCTGTTCCGGCAAGTATTTACGGA
>ONIC01000007.1 GCA_900317815.1 uncultured Eubacteriales bacterium
CGGTGGATACCAATGGTAAAAAACAGTAAAACACTTAAATTAGTGGTATGTATGTCTTTGATCGTTGCATTGGCAATCTCCGCATTGAGCCTTTCGGTTCGTGCTACTTATGAGAACACGCACAACAACACGGGCAACCAGGCGTCCGACATTGTTGGCATTGCGTCTACTCAGGTAGGCTACGGCGAGGGCGGCGACGGCTACACAAAGTACGGTGACTGGTACGGTCTTCCCTACTCTGACTGGTGCGCTATGTTCGTATCGTGGTGCGCTAATCAGGCAGGTGTAAGCACAGACACGTTCCCGAGCTTCGCACTTTGCTCCGCAGGCGCCGATTGGTTCATGTCTCAGGGAAGATTCCACTACGCAGGCGACTATCAGCCGCAGGCAGGTGACCTTATCTTCTATTCGTCCTGGGGTAACATCTATCATGTGGGTCTTGTTACAGGCTCCGACGACTACAACGTTTATTCGATCGAGGGTAACTACAACGAGGCAGTTTACAATGTAAGCTACCCGCTCAGCTACGGCGATATTCTTGGTTACGCAACTCCGAACTACAGCAAGGCAGCTCTCACAACGACTGTTGCCGAGCCCGAGCCCGAGCCTGAAGAGGAAGAGCCGGCATACGTAGAGGAAGAGGACGAAGAAGATACGACAGCTTCCGAGGAGGCAGTTCGTTTTGACGACGAAGATGAGGACGATACTGAGGTAGTTTCCGAAGTTGAGACAGCTTCCGAAGAACCCGAGGAAACAGATTCCGAGGAAGTAACGGAAGAGTCTAAGACTGAATCGAAGCCCGAGAGAACTGTTAAGGCTCTTACGGGCGACGTTAACGGCGATGATGTAGTTGACTCCGCAGATGCGCTTCTCATTCAGCGCTATCTTGCAGGCAACCTCGACGAAGAAGCTGAGACTTTCATCTTCCTGAACGCAGACGCTGACGCTTCCGGCGAGATCGACGTGGCAGACGCTCTGACAGTTCTTGAGATGTCGGTAGCTTAAAAAGTATAATTAGGGTACAAAAATCAGAAACAATGTGCGGCAAGCGCAATGCAATGACAGACATACACTACTAAACAAAATCCCCCGGTGCTTAAAGCATCGGGGTTTTTGTTTTACTTTTACTATTTTTTATGCGATCAGTCTATGCCGTAAAATCTTCTTGCATTGTCGAGCGTATACTTCAGGACATCCTCTGCGCTCATTCCTCTGATCTCGCCTATTCTCTGCGCCGTATAAGCTATCAGGGAACTGTCACAGCGTTTTCCACGAAACGGCACGGGCGCTAAGTAAGGCGCATCGGTTTCAAGCAGGAGCTTATCCATTGGCACCTCCCGAGCGACATCAACGGGAACTCTTGCGTTTTTAAACGTTACCGTACCGCCGAGCGAGATCATCATATCTCCACAGCGGAATACCTCTTTCAGCATCTCTAAAGAACCGCTGTAGCAATGGAGCAGACCAAAGGGGCGATACTTTCTGAGATATTCGAGCGTATCTCCGTGCGCCTCTCTGTCGTGAATGATGATCGGCTTTTTTATATCGGCTGCAAGCTGAAGCTGCTTATCAAAAATAACGTGCTGCTCCTCTTTGGGGATATCCCAGTGATAATCAATGCCTGTTTCGCCAAGCGCAACTGCTTTTTTATGCGTCAGAAGCCCGGCGATCTTTTCTACATAAGAATCTATCTGCGAAATATCGATACTTTCGGTACTCTCGGGATGAATGCCGACAGCAGCGTAGATAAAGTCATACTTATCAGCCAATTCAAGAGACTTCAGAGAAGTCTCTATGTCGGTACCGTTGGTAACAACGCCATACACCCCCTTCGAGGGCAGCGAAGACAAAAGCTCATCGCGGTCTTCGTCAAACTTTTCATCATCGTAATGACAATGCGCGTCAAATATCAATCGTTCCATTATATCCTCTCCTATCCAACACAGAAACAGCGACTCTTTCGAGCCGCTGTTTCATTATCCAAGGCACCTTTCTTCGATACTCCGCCAATTAGCGGAGCTCGCATAAAAAGACGTTTGCTGTACGTGCCTTTACAGATCAATTAATCCCATTCTTCGTCGTAATCGTAGTCATTGTAGCCGTAATCTTCATCATAGTAGACATAGTCGCCGTCTTCATCGTAGTAGCCGTCTTCGCCGCCGTCATTATTGCCGCTCTGACTGCTTGCCCAGTACTCATCATCGTCCCAGTGAGGATCGAGCTGCTCTGTATCGGAATCAGAGTCGGTATCGGTATCGGACGAATTGCGGTCGGATCCTCTCGAAGAATCGGAGTCGGAAGAATCCGTGTCAGTATCGCTCGACTTCTTATCTGTATCTGTATCGGAGCCTGAACCGCCGGGGATAATAATGTCGTTCACACCAAGTCCCTTAACTGCTGCAAGGAACTGCGGGTCGGATGCAAGCTCGAGTGTGCCCGAATCATACGACTTCTGATCGGCAAGGCTGAGCTCAACCGTATTTGTCGGAACTACGCCCGTTGTAGAGTATGTCTGCTGACCCTTTGTAACGTAGTAAAGGTTCGGAATGAGAACATAATCACCCGACTTGAGCTGTACAGCGTCTGTCTGAGCGCAGTCGCCTGCCGTTGTTGTGCCGACAATGTCAGCCTTACCGTAAGCGTTGAGCGTAGATGCAAAGATCTCAGCCACACCCTTTGTGTTGCCGTTTACCAGAACTGCGATATCATAGCTGATCTCGCTCTGATCCGAAGTATAGAGAACTGTTCTCTTGCCGTTCTTATCAACACCCGCGATCGTTTCGCCCTCGGGGAGAAGCATATCGAGGATCGACGCTGCAACGGAAATGTCGCCTGTCGAGCAGTTTCTCAGATCAAATACAAGCATATCGACCTTGGAAAGAGAAGAGTTGCTGAAATCATTGAGAGCGTTCGAGAAGGAGTTCTTTGTGGAGTCCTCAAAACCGAGGAACTGAATGTATCCTACGCCCTTTCCGAAGTTTTTATAGACGATCGTCTCGCCTGCCATGGACTTATTGTAATTTGCGTACTCGGCAGCAGTCAGGTACTTGACCGAAGGATCTCCGAGACCCTCGACATAGCCTCTGCACATACCCTTAACAAGATCGTCCTCGTTTATCGTGCCGAGATAGTTGTCGTGAATGACCTTTTCAACATCTGCTACCTGCTCGTTGACAGAGCCTGCGGCGTTTGTCGCCGTGATCTTTCTGACCTTGCTTCCAGAAATGAGATATCCTGCCGCAAACGCAATAGCCGCCGCTACGAGCACGCAGGCAAGCGCGAAGCCGAAAGTGGTCTTTTTCTTCATCATCTTGAAAAACAACTCCTTAACTTTTCTTTAAGTAAAGTAGAATATAAATGTACCCTGAGGTAATAGGTTACAAAATTTTAACTTCCACGTCTATTTTATAACAACTCACCCGACATTGTCAACAGGAATTTACAATATTCACCCATAATTATGCATTTTGGTAAAAATCACAATGGATTTTTCGTCGATACGCATTAAAGCGCCCGTCATTCTTTTACAGGTTGGGATATTCCGTCATCGGGTTATACTTTACGCCGTCAAGACGCGTTTCAAAATGAAGGTGAGGTCCCGTTGACCAGCCTGTTGTACCGACATAACCGATAAGCTGACCTTTCTGGACGTAGTCTCCGAGATTGCAGGCTGTCTCCGTCATGTGACCGTAGAGAGTCGCCTTGCCGTTTCCGTGGTCTATCATGACGTAATTTCCGTAGCCGCCTCCGCAGCCGCAGCTTCCGTCCTTGCCCCAGTTATGATCGCAGTCGTTGTTCCAAAGAACTACAACTCCCGCTTCTGCCGCAACGATCGGAGCGTTCATGATAGATCCGTCGGAGATATCTATAGCACCGTGGTTGTACGTTGTACGATCCTCATTCCAGACGCTCGAAAGCGTGTAATGACCCGGAACAGGCCATACATACCCGCCGGACTGAGGCTCAGGTTCGGGCTCCGGCTCGGGTTCAGGCTCCGGCTGAGTACTGCTGACGGGAGCTCTGCTCTCTTCCTCACTGCTGTAGTAATACTCGTCGGAATCCTCGTCATCGGTATCGTAATAAATCGGCTCGTCCTGCTCTATCTGCGATGTCGTTCCCTGAGACGACGTTTTTGAGGAAGTGATCTCGCTCAATCTGTATGTCGTTCTTTTGCCCGATGCAGTCGAACTGACGGAGGAGCTTGATGCTGCGGCGTTCTTCTTTGCTTCGCTCGCTATCCTCGAGGTGTTCGCCTGAGCTTCCTTGCTCTTATAGTATGCGGCGATCTGATCCTCGACCTGCTTGCGCTCCTCATTTGTCTCATCGAGGTGATCCTGAGCACCCGACTTTTCTTCGTAAAGATCGCTGAGCAGCTTCTCGTTATCGTCGATGAGCTTCTGAAGCTCCTTCTGACGTGAATCGAGCTTCTTCTGCTCGTTTGTAAGCTCCGTCTTTTTATCCTTGAGCTTCGTGCGCTTTTCATTTATAACATCTATATCATCGTTGAGACTGTCGATCAGAGCCTGATCCGTTCTCGATATATAAGTAACAAGCTCAAGCTTGTCCACAAAGTCGGAAAAGTCCTTTGCACCGAGAATGATCTCGAGAGAGTTGGTATCTCCCGACATATAAAGCACACGAACTCGCTTTTTAAGCTTCTCTACTCTGTCGGAGATCTGTCCGCGCGACTCGTCAATATCGCTTTGCAGCTCGGTGATCTCGCTATCAAGTCTTCTGATCTCCTCCCTGCCCTCGTTGATCTGCTGATTTAGTACAGTGATCTTGCTTTGGAGAGCCTTCTTGTACTCCTCCTGCTTCTCGATATCACTCGATGTGCTGTCGATTATATTCTGATAATCCGCTGCCTGACGGTCAAGCTCCTCCTGACGCTTCTGATAATCACTCAGTGTATCGGCAGAGGAAAGCACCGCCGAAGACAGACATATAGCGCACACAAGCGCCGCTGCCGAGACTATCTTTGTAATAAGCTTACCAGCCAAGGATCTCTCCTCCCTCCATGTTGAGGTATCTTCCGATCGAAATAAGTGCGCCGATCGCGCCGACTACCATACCGAAAATGATAAATCCCGCCGTCATAGTAGGCGCAAGACGATCGTAGGGTATCTCCGTAATAGGCACTATATACTTCACAGCCGTCATCATAGCTTTATACAGGAACGCAATTATGACCGAGGCAAGAAGACCCGAGATAAGCCCGAGCACTATTCCTTCTATAACAAACGGAGTTCTGACGAAGTGATTGGTAGCGCCGACCGACTTCATAATGCTGATCTCGAAGCGTCTTGAATACATAGTCATACGAACCGAGTTGCTTATAATGAAAAGTGAAACTATGCCGAGCGCAAGAACGAGCCACATACCGACCTGAGTCACGAGTCTGTTGAGGTCGGTCAGTCGTTTCGCAAGCTCGCTGCGGTCGGAGATGATATCTACTCCCTCGACATTTTTGATATTCTTTACCGTATCCTCATACTGCGAAAGATCTACCATTGCAACATGGAAGGCGTTCGGGAGCGGGTTTTCATCGCCCTGAAGCTCCGAAAAAAGCGGTCCAAGCTCTTTTTCCCACTCGTTGATAGCCTCATCTTTGGAATAGAACTCGCATGATGCGATATTATCAAGGCGCCTGATCTCAGGGCCTACCTGCTGAAGCGCCTTTACATCGTCGATATCATCGGTAAGGAAGACTGTGATCTGATTGTCCTTTCCGACCTGCTCGACTACATTGTTTACGTTCATGGAAATAAGCATAGCCGCACCTGTGATGAGCAGACATGACAGCAGCACGCCGATCGACGCCGCCGACATCATCCTGTTATTCCAGACGCTCCTTATGCCCTCTTTGAATAAATAACCGAAGCCTCTCATTCCTCTGCCGCCTCCCCGTCAATTTCACGAAGCGCCTCGCGGTTTAGCTCCTCTGTCGTTACGTCGGGGATCTCCTCGGCGATCTCATCGGGAATATCCGCCAACTCATCCTCCGAGATCTCGATAGCTACATCTGCCTTCTCTGCAGGTGCACCCGTATCGGAGACTATCCTTCCGTCTCTTATCTCTATAACTCTGTTCTTGAATTTCTGCACAAGCTCGTGCTCGTGCGTTACGACAATGATCGTCGTGCCCTGCTTATTGATCTCGTTTAACAGCTCGATGATCTCAAACGACATCTCTGGGTCGATGTTGCCTGTAGGCTCGTCTGCGATAATGAGCGAAGGGTTATTGACGAGAGCGCGCGCAAGACTGACACGCTGCTGCTCACCTCCCGACAGTTCTGCGGGACGGCTCTGCGCCTTGTCCTTAAGCCCCACAAGTCCGAGGATGTAATGGACTCTCTTCTTGACAGCCTTAGGACGAGCGCCGATAACACGCATTGCGAAAGCAACGTTGTCAAAGACCGTCATCTTGTCGATAAGTCGGAAATCCTGGAACACGATGCCCATAGTTCTGCGAAGGTAGGGCACACGTCTGCGCTTCATCTCGGTAGTGTTCATACCGTTAACGATGATCGTGCCCGACGTCGGCTGCTCCTCCTTCATTATCAGCTTCAGGAAGGTACTCTTGCCCGCGCCCGATGCGCCCACGATAAAGACAAATTCGCCTTTTTCGATATTAATACTCACATTGTTGAGCGCTTTCGTGCCGCTGGGATATACCTTTGACACATTTTTGAATTGAATCATATAAACACCTTTTCCAAAGGCTGCGGAAGCGTGCCGAAGCCTTTACTGTCCTTCGCCGCTTCTATACATATAGTACGATAATGTGCGGCAATGTGAAAAAAATACGTAAAAATGGAAAGCGGGAATGTAATACGACAGCACCCATTACATTCCCATTCCAAACATTCAGATTAATACTTAACCGGATTAGCGGTAAGATACTTCTTGACCATAAGAGCTACCTTGAATACGATAGCGTCCTCAAATTCTCTGAGGTCGAGACCTGTCAGCTTCTTGATCTTCTCAAGTCTGTATACAAGCGTATTTCTGTGTACGAAGAGCTTTCTCGATGTCTCCGAAACGTTGAGGTTGTTCTCGAAGAACTTCTGGATAGTGAAGAGCGTCTCCTGATCAAGCGAATCGATCGAACCCTTCTTGAAGACCTCATTGAGGAACATCTCACAAAGCGTTGTCGGGAGCTGATATACAAGTCTTGCGATACCGAGATTGTCGTAGCTTGCGATCGTGCGCTCCGTATCGAATACCTTGCTGACCTCGAGGGCTACCTGAGCCTCCTTGAACGAATGAGCCAGCTCTTTTACGCCGACAACAGCCGTACCGATACCGATGATGCAGTGCGTATAGAATTCGCTTGTGAGCGTGTCAACGATAGAGCTTGCGAGCTTTTCGAGATCTCTCGAGTCGATACCCGATTTAACTTCCTTGACGAGCGCTATATCTGTTTCGTTGATATTGATAACGAAGTCCTTCGACTTGTCAGGGAATAGATTCTGGATAACATCGAAAGCGGAGATATCTGTCTTAGACGTGATCTTGATGAGCATACATACTCTCGTTACCTCGTTGTTGAAGCGAAGCTCACGCGCCTTGATATAGATATCGCCGGGGAGAATATTGTCAAGAATGACGTTTTTAATGAAGTTTCCTCTGTCATATTTCTCGTCATAATACTGCTTGATGCTGGAAAGCGAGACCGCAAGGAGCTGAGCGTACTTCTGAGCCGCATCGTCGCTGCCCTGAACGAATACTGCATACTCCGAACGTGAATTGCAGCTGAAAGATTTGAAGGTCTGACCGTTTATAACGAACGGCGCCGAGGAGCTGAGCGTTTCCGAAGTAATGCTGTCGTTGACCTCGCCGATCCTGCCGAGTTCGCTGCACGCGATCACGACTGATGTTTCGTCTATAACACCGATAGTTCTGTCGATTGCATCTCTCATCTGATGAATGACGCCCTGAAACAATCTGTTGGACATAGTAACAATACCTCTCTTTATCTATTGATTTAGTCAGTTCAGTAATTTTTTCGGCATTCGTGTCAACATTGTAATCAACATTGTGCAAAAAAGCCTATTATCATATTAATAATACACAATTTTCGAACAAAAAGCAACCTTTTCACGGCAAAAATATTAAAAATTTTAAAAAAATTTTTGCCAAAGTGCTCAACGAGCCTGAAAATAACCAAAAATTGCCCATATATCCGTATTTGATCGCTGTTTCAGCTGCATTTCAAGTATAATTTAAAATTATTAGCAAAGTTTGAATTTTTGTGATATAAATTTAAAAATCCTCGTATGCAGGCAGACAAAGCAAGATCCGACCGCATAAAAAAGCAGCCACCCTATTGGGTGGCAACTCGATGATGTTGGCGTCTTCCTATTTTCCCGGGGCGTCACCACCCAAGTATCTTCGGCGTTATTGAGCTTAACTTCTGTGTTCGGAATGGGAACAGGTGTAC
>ONIC01000198.1 GCA_900317815.1 uncultured Eubacteriales bacterium
AGACCCGCACCCTGCGGTCGTTTCGTGCAATCTGCCTGAAAATCTGACGGCGCAATATGAGCACTCGCTTTAATCAGTGTCTCCCTAGAACTGTCAGTATTGTTCTTCGTCCTGCAATGCGTCTACGCCTTCTTCTCCTGTGCGTACCTTTATAACGTTCTCAACATCGTACACAAAGATCTTTCCGTCACCTGTGTGACCTGTATACATTACGCTCTTAGCCGCATCGATAACAGTTTTGACAGGGATCTTGCTGACAACGATCTCGACCTGTACTCTCGGGTGAAGCGTTATCTCCTGAACAGCGCCTCTGTAGTAAGAAGGCTTGCCCTTTTGAACGCCGCAGCCGAGAATATTTGTAACTGTCATTCCCGTAATGCCTATATCGAGCATGGCCTGCTTGAGCGACTCAAAGCATTCCTGACGAACAAAGATCTCTATCTTTGTAAGCTTTACATCGCTTGCAACAGGTGTCTTAGGCGTTTTCAGAACTACGGGAACAGCATCGTCTATATCGGCTCTCTTTTCGGATACGCTTGTTAAACCTGCTCTTGTCGGTGCAGACATAGTTGCGAAGATGGGCTGGAAATCTGCATAAGCGCTTACAAGACCGTGCTCCGGCAGATCGAGTCCCTGCAGTTCTTCTTCTCTTGTAACGCGCAGCCCGATGGTTTTTTTGATGATAAGGAACGTGATAGTTATCGTAACTCCGCCCCAGAGTATAACAGCAAATGCTCCAAGCAGCTGGATCGCGATAAAATGAGCTCGTGTCATTCCGTTTGCCGACAGCCAATCGTTTGATGCAAATACACCCGTCAGTATCGTACCGAGAAATCCGTTGCAGAAATGAACGCCGACGGCGCCTACAGGATCGTCTATTTTTAGTACTTTATCGACAAATTCGATCCCGAATACAACAGCAAACCCCGAGATAAGACCGATAACGGCTGATGCCCAGACATTTACACAGTCGCAGCCCGCAGTGATAGCAACAAGACCTGCAAGCGATCCGTTGAGCGTCATTGAAACGTCGGGCTTTTTGTATCTGATCCATGTAATTATCATAGTCGAAAGCGTAGCAACTGCTGCGGCGAGGTTGGTGTTTACAAATACCTTGCTCGCAAGTTCAGCACCGCCGTTTGTCATTGAAACTGTCGAGCCGCCGTTAAAACCGAACCAGCAGAACCAGAGAATGAAAACGCCTAAAGCGCCGAGCGGGATATTGTGACCGGGGATAGCCTTCGGCTTGCCGTCTTTACCGTACTTGCCGATACGAGCTCCCAGCATTGCCGCGCCGATCAGAGCGCATAATCCGCCGAGCATATGGACTGCCGCAGATCCGGCAAAATCATGGAATCCGAGGTTTGAAAGCCAGCCGCCTCCCCAGATCCAGTGACCCGAAACGGGGTAGATAACAAGACTGATCACCGCCGAATAGATGCAATAGGAAGAAAACTTTGTGCGTTCAGCCATAGCACCCGATACTATCGTTGCCGCTGTTGCACAGAAGACGGTCTGAAAGATGAAGTAAGCAAAGAAATCAACGCCGTCGGGAAGGACAGCAGAATAATCGCCCCTTGTGAAAAGATCGATACCTCCGAAAACCGCCGACTGTGTTCCAAACATTATACCGAAGCCGACAAGCCAGTAAAGGGGAGTTCCGATCGAAAAATCCATAAGATTTTTCATGATGATATTTCCGCTGTTTTTAGACCTCGTAAAACCTGCTTCTACTGCCGCAAAGCCTGCCTGCATAAAGAATACGAGCGCTGCGCCTATGAGCGTCCACATCGTATTTAAATCGGAGAACAATACGGTCACATTTGAGTCTGACATAAATAACACACTTCTTTCTTTATTTTTTTATATGTGAACACACCCGTTGAAGGGAGTGGAACTTGTAATAAAAATGGCTGACGGCAGCGGTAATGCGGTGTACCCGTGAGGGAACTCCCGACAGCGCCGTTGCCGTCACAAATGAGTATAACAATAAGGAGATAGCTAAAACAAAAGCGGCGATAATGCGAGCTGATACGCTCCGACATCATCGCCGTTTCTGTGTGTTATTATACATCAAAAAAATCTCTTTGTCAACTGCAACTTTTAAAAAAAATCCTGCAAAATTCAGATCAACAAAAATGCAATAAATATCCGACATTTTACGAGCAAAAACGTAGAAGTGATTCTTGATGCGTTGACTTTTGCATCATAATATGGTAGATTTTTATTCAGGCAATGGGGCTGTTCCAAGATGGTAAAACAACGGGACAGCCCTGTCTTTTTTGAAATTTGAGGAGAGATGGAGCATGGTGTTCAAAATATTGATTCTTGACAAGACAATGATCGACATCCACCGTTATGTATCAATGTCGGTATTTTCCGAATACGGATTCGAAATAGTAGGCGGCGTGTCGAATTTGACGGACGCGATCTCTCCGGCTGCAAAAAACAAGTTTGATCTTCTTATGATAGTCAACAGGGAAAAGGATATGTCGGCATCCGAAACACTCAGAGCTCTGCAAAGAAAAAAGAATGATAAACCTGTCCTCATTATAAGTTATCACGAATCATCGAGAGATATGCGAGACTGTTTTCTGCTCGGTGCGCTCGATTATCTTGTAGAACCTGTATCGGATGAGGATATTGCTTCTTGCTTAAAGCGTGCTTCAAAGACCATCAGTACTAACATCATGGATAAAACATATTCTCTTGCGGTTGACAATGCCGTCTCAAAGCTCCATATCAACAATGAAAATTCTGCTATGTATGACAAGCTTCTTGAATTTCTTATGAGAAGCAAGGGAAAGGCGGTTACAGTCGAAGAAGCCGCCGATTTTTTCGGATTTAATCCCGATTACTTCCGACGAATGTTCAAAAAGCGTTTTGGTATATCCTTTACCGATCATTATAAGCAGTTGATGATGGACTACTCAAGGCTTTTGCTTTTAACAGGTCATTACAAGGTAAGTGAGGTCAGCGAGATGCTTGGCTTTTCATCGGCTGATTATTTCACGAGGGTCTTTAAGAAGATCACAGGTCAAGTTCCCTCGGATTTTCGCAGGTGATCCATTCCGTAATCATTTTTGCGGCTTCCGTTTCGTCTACACAGGCGTTTATTGAGACCTTAAGGATGTATCTTTTGGCGCGAGCGTCATCCATTCCGTAGTTTTCACGGAGCAGTCTCTTTGCGTACTCTATTTTTGTGTATTGATTGTTGCTGTCCATTTTATTGCTCCCATTACATATTTACGTTTATTATAAAAACAAACAAATGTATTAGTCAATCCATAAAAATCAGCGTATTCAGAAAATGTCGGAAAATCGACGGGCAATGTCGGCAATTCATCGTTGTTCCGATATTGAAAATCGGTGGCTGATTTTAGTATCATTAACAATAGGATTTTATGACCCTATTATAATAAATCCGAGGAGGAGAAAAGTTATGTCATATGTTGATGAGGTCATCGCTATGGTCAGTGAGAAGAACAGCGATGAACCGGAGTTTCTTCAAGCTGTAAGAGAGGTGCTCGATTCGATCAGACCGATCGTTGAGGCTAATGAAGCTGCATTTCGCAGAGACGCTGTTCTTGAGCGCCTTGTAAATCCCGAACGTCAGATCAAGTTCAGAGTACCGTGGCTTGATGATAACGGAGATGTTCACGTTAATACGGGCTACAGAGTTCAGTTCAATTCTGCGATCGGTCCCTACAAGGGAGGTCTCAGACTTCACCCTTCCGTTAATATCGGTATCATCAAGTTCCTGGGCTTCGAGCAGATCTTCAAGAACAGTCTTACAGGTCTTCCCATCGGCGGAGGCAAGGGCGGCTCTGATTTTGATCCCAAAGGCAAGTCGGACAGAGAGATCATGCGCTTCTGCCAGAGCTTTATGACGGAGCTGTGCAAGTATATCGGCGCAGATACAGACATTCCCGCAGGCGATATCGGAACAGGCGGTCGTGAGATCGGATATATGTTCGGTCAGTATAAGAGGCTTCGCAATCTCTTTGAAGGAACTCTCACAGGCAAGGGCCTTTCTTACGGCGGTTCCCTTGCAAGAACAGAGGCTACAGGTTATGGCCTTCTTTATCTCACAGATGAACTTCTTCGCTGCCATGGTGAGAGCCTTCAGGGCAAGACTGCCGTTGTATCGGGCGCAGGCAATGTAGCGATCTATGCTATCGAAAAAGCACAGCAGCTTGGCGCAAAGGTCGTCACTTGCTCCGATTCTTCGGGTTGGGTTTACGATCCCGACGGAATTGACGTTGCAGCGCTCAAGGAGATTAAGGAAGTTAAGCGCGCAAGACTTACCGAATATAAAGCATACCGCCCGAACTCGGAATATCATGAGGGTAGAGGTGTCTGGAGCATAAAGTGTGATGTGGCGCTTCCGTGTGCTACTCAGAATGAGCTTGACATCGACGATGCAAAGACTCTTGTTGCAAACGGCGTTTTCGCAGTTTGCGAGGGCGCAAATATGCCTACTACAGAAGCGGCAACGGCTTATTTTCAGGAGAACGGTGTACATTTCGTTCCCGGAAAGGCAGCAAACGCAGGCGGCGTGGCAACATCTGCTCTTGAGATGTCTCAGAACAGCGAACGCATGAGCTGGACATTTGAGGAAGTTGACGCAAAGCTCAAGTCCATCATGGAGAATCTGTACCATAATATCGACAATGCCGCTAAGAAGTATGGTTTTGAAGGCAACTATGTTGCAGGTGCTAATCTTGCCGGCTTTGAGAAGGTTCTCGATGCTATGAACGCTCAGGGTATTGTTTGATCCACGCGGAATCATCCGTGTGTAATTAATAAGTGGGAGGAATGATCGTATGAAGGAAAAAATAACCAATGCCTGGACGGAATTTTTGCCCATTGTTCCGTTTATAGGAAATCACCCCAAAATGATTGTCAATATGCCTGAGCGTGATCGTCGGTTTGACGTGATAACTCAGAGCGAGTACTCACAGAACACAGAAGCATACGACTAAGTTACCCTCTCAAGACACAGGCGGCATCGCTTTAAAGCGCGGTGCTGCCTTGTGCTGTCTATTGTCATTTCTCTGAAAGGAGCAACAGAAAAATATGAAAAAAATTCTTCTCTGCAAGGAGACAGACGTCAAAGAAACACGCACAGCGCTGATTCCCGACGATGTAAGGAAGCTCACAGCTATGGGCTTTGAGATCACCGCCGTCAAGGGTACAGGCATAAAAAGCGGTTTTTCCGACGACGATTACGAAAAAGCGGGCGCAAAGCTCGTTTCATCGAAC
>ONIC01000075.1 GCA_900317815.1 uncultured Eubacteriales bacterium
AGGGGAGCTGTCACAAGGTACGTTCAGTGCCTTGTGACTGAGGGGTAAAGTGCACTGACAAATTATAAAAAACTAAGTACGCACCGCCAACGGCGGAGCGAGGCGATCAATCTGCAAACACAAACTGACACTTTCTCAACAAACTAAGTACACCATTCCGCAGGAATCGTGTACGAGAACAGGATTTTGAGCAGGCAGCGCAGTCTCTGCGAACTGACGACACTCTATAACAACCAACTGCGAGGGATTTTCAAGGGGCGAGCAAGCCCCTTGAACGCCTTTTGGCATACCTTTGGGGCGCACCAAAGGTATGCCGCCCCCGCCGGCGGTTGAGGCGGAACAAAAAGTATCATTATTCTAAAACTAAGGCATACAAAAGACTGACATTAAAACACCGTAAACTGCGATAAAGCAGTAAAAGAAGCAAAAAATACACGCCGATTTAAAGCGATGAAGTAACGCAAGAGCAAATACAAGCCTCAACCGCCAACGGCGGTGCTTGGCTCTGCTTTCGCTCCGCTCGCGGGAACAACTAACAATTATCACAATCTGACACCGCGCTTAGGTTTCGCATTGCTTTACGGTTTCGCGCGCGGCGGTAAAGAGGGGCAAAACATAAACTCCCCGCGCGGATCATATAAAAAAAATAAAAAGCAGGCGTATTGCGAATTGCGAATAAACTTAATCTCCACATTCCACACTCAAACACATCGGCGGACACTGCCCGCCGCGGCACAAAAGGTAGGGCATACAGCAACCTGAGTTCGCGTATATGTCAGCGGGCACTGCCCGCCCGCGCGGATCATATAAAAAAATATAAAAGCAAACGTATTGCGGTAAGGTGCGGCTTGTATCACAAATTGCGAATTGCGAATTACGAATTGCGAATTGATAAAAACTCCACGCTCAAAAAAAGCGTGCCGCAGGGACGAAGCTGTCCGATGCGGCACTATATATAAACAAAGCGTTTTTAATTAATCTTCCTCGTCGTCTACCGTTCTTGTGAAGTAGCCGAACTGGCGGAAGCGGTTGTAGCGGTTTTCGAGGAGCTCTTCGTCGGTAAGCTCGGAGAGCGCCTTGATGTCCTTTTTGATCTGGTGTCTGATGGAGTTGCACATCTTGTCGAAGTGGTCGAAGTCCTCGGTGATGATGCCCTCGACTACCTTGAACTCACGCATATCCTGCGCCGTGATGTGCAGGCAGGCGGCTGCGTCCGCTACCTTGTTGCTGTCCTTCCAGAGGATAGACGCGCAGCCCTCGGGCGAGATTACGGAATACACGGCGTTTTCGAGCATATAAACTCTGTCCGCTGTCGCAAGACCGAGCGCGCCGCCGCTGCCGCCCTCACCGATAACGATAGTGATAACGGGCGTTTTAAGTCCCATCATTTCGAGAATATTCTCTGCGATAGCCTGTCCCTGTCCGCGCTCCTCCGCCTCTGCCCCGCAGAATGCGCCGAGCGTGTCAACGAAGCAGACAACGGGTCTGTGGAACTTCTCCGCCTGCTTCATGAGACGGAGCGCCTTGCGGTAGCCCTCGGGCTTCGGGCAGCCGAAGTTCTTCTGAAGTCTCGACTGGAGATCAGTGCCCTTGTCTATAGCGATGAACGTGGCGGGGATACCCTCGGAGAGGAAGCCGATGCCGCTGTAGATAGCTGCGTCGTCACCGAATCTGCGGTCGCCGTGCAGCTCGATAATATTTGTGAATATCTGATCGACGTAAGCGCTGCCCGTAGGTCTTGTGCTCGCTCTCGCCGTTTTCAGCTTTTCGTAAGGAGTCATAGTCATACAGCAGCACCTCCCGTCATGTGGATCTCAAGAAGATTTCCGAGCGTCGGTCTGAGCTTCTCGCGCGGCACGATCGAATCAACGAAGCCGTGCTCGAGCAGGAACTCTGCGCTCTGGAAGTTGTCGGGGAGCTTAGATTTTGTTGTCTGCTCTACGACACGTCTGCCCGCAAATCCGACAAGCGCTTTCGGCTCCGCAAGAATGATGTCGCCCTGCATAGCGAACGATGCGGTACAGCCGCCCGTTGTCGGGTCGGTGAGGACTGTTATGTAAAGGTTGCCGCCTGTCGAATGACGCTTGACTGCGCCGCTGACCTTTGCCATCTGCATAAGAGAGATGATGACCTCCTGCATTCTTGCGCCGCCCGATGCCGTAAAGCCGATAACGGGCAGGCTGCGCTCCGACGCATACTCGAAGATCGACGTGATCTTCTCGCCGAGAACGGAACCCATCGACGCCATCATAAAGCGGGAGTCCATAACGAAAAACGCAAACGGTCTGCCGAAGAGCTTTGCGGTTCCGACGACAACGGCGTCTTTTTCGCCCGTTGTCTTTCTCGACTTTTCGAGCTTCTCGGAATAACCGGGGAACTCGAGGAAGTCGCGGCTCTCATAGTCGTCGAACATAAACTCGACTGATTTCTTGTCGGCAAGCCACTTTATCCTCTCCTTGCCGCCCATACGGAAGTATTTTCCGCACTTCGGGCAGACCATATTCGACTTGAGGAGCTGGTACTTGCCGAACTCACCGTTACAGCTCTTGCATACAAGATTTACGTTTTCGGTATGCTTTATCAGGGACTCAATATCCGTCTGCTGCTGCCCGGTGAGATTCTTTATAAAGCTTGTAAATACATTAGCCATTTCAGATCTCTACTTTCTTGTGTGTTCTCTTGTTACTTTATCAATGCGAACGAAAAGCCTGCGCTCACGCTTTCTTTGCCCTCTGCATATCTGAAAGTTTTTGTCCCGCTTTTTTCAAAAAGCGGGCGGGCTGCAAGGGCAGCGCCCTTGCCCGTCGGAGACAAGGTTTTGATGTGCGCCGCTTTGTGCTTTTATTACCGGCACATCACTTCGCTCGTGCCTGCCTTTTTGCAATGCGTTGGTAACGTTTTTTTGGCTTCGCACTTTATTTTTTCGTTTTATTTTTTCGTTTTATCTTCTATTCTTAGCTTTTGCTATGCGCTGCTTTCATGCAGCTTTTTTGAAAAAAAGCTGCGCAAAAAACTTCACGATGTGTTCTCTTGTTAGTTTATCTGTTACTTTATCAATGCGAACGAAAAGCTTGCGCTTACGCAGAGCTTGCCGTTGACGCTCGCCTTGCCCTCTGCGAAGTAGAACGCGCCCTTGTTTCTCGTGATCCTGCACTCCGTCTCGATCGTGTCTCCGGGAAGCACCTTGTTCTTGAACTTTACCTTGTCAAGCCCCGTGAAATACGGTGTTGCGCCGTCCGCCTGCTCCGCTAAAAGCACACAGCTCGACTGCGCCATGATCTCGCAGAGGATCACGCCCGGAACTACGGGATTGCCCGGGAAATGACCCTTGAGGAACCACTCGTCGCCCGTGATGTGCTTTTTTCCGTATGCCACGCCGTCGATGACCTCTGCCTCGTCTATAAGAAGCATATTGTCACGGTGCGGGATTATCTTTTTGATCTCTTCGATGTTCATATTCTCACCCCGCAATAATTACTTTACAGCCTTGAACGCAAGGCAGGCATTGTGACCGCCGAAGCCGAGGTTTGTAGAGAGCGCAAGCTCTATCGGCGTTTCCACTGCCGTATTCGGCGTATAATCGAGGTCGCACTCCTCGTCCTTTTCGAGAAGGTTGATCGTCGGGGGAACGATGCCCGTTCTGAGCGTGTCGATAGCCGTAATAGCCTCGATTGCGCCCGCTGCGCCGAGCATATGACCCGTCATGGACTTTGTGGAGCTGATATGCAGCTTGTAAGCGTCCTCTTTGAACACGTTCTTGAAGGTCTGCGTTTCGGTCAGGTCGTTGAGGTGCGTACCCGTACCGTGCGCATTTATGTAGATCTTTGATGCGTCGGGGATCTCAATATCACGCATTGCCTCTCTTACCGCCGCTGCCGTGCTCTCTGCCGACGGATCGGGCGATGTGATATGATATGCGTCGTTTGTCGAGCCGTAGCCGACGATCTCGGCGTAGATTTCTGCGCCTCTGTTTACGGCGTGCTCATACTCCTCGAGGATAAGAACGGCAGCGCCCTCGCCCATGACGAAGCCGCGACGTCTCTTATCGAACGGAAGCGAAGCCGTGTCCTTTGTCTCTGCCGTTGACAGCGCCTTGCACTGACCGAAGCCCGCAAGAGAGAGCGGGTGGATAGCCGCCTCGCTGCCGCCGCAGATCATAGCGTCTGCGTAGCCGTGTCTGATAGCGCGGTATGCTTCTCCGACAGCTGTAGCTCCCGTGGCGCAGGCTGTGGAAAGCGCCATATTGGTGCCCTTTGCGCCAAAGGTGATAGCGAGATTTCCCGCTGCGATATTGTAGATCATTTTCGGGATAAAGAGCGGCGAAACTCTGCGCGCACCCTTATTGAGGAGCGTTTCGTGCTCGGTAGCGAATGTCTCGAAGCCGCCGATGCCCGAGCCGAAGATAACGCCGAAGCGATAAGGATCTACCTTGCCCGAGATGCCGCTGTCGTTCATCGCCTCTGTTGCGGCGTAGACTGCGTACTGTGTAAAGCGGTCCATCTTGCGAAGTGATGCCTTGTCGATAACGGCAGCCATATCTGCGTTCTTGACCTCGCCTGCGAACTTGTACTTTGACTCCGATACGTCGAAGCGCGAAATAACGTCGATACCGTTTACGCCCTTCTTTATATTCTCAAGATACTCGGCAGCGCTGTTTCCGACCGGAGTAAGCGCGCCGATACCGGTTACTACTACTCTGTTCAATGCTATTCACACCTTTTCTCTTCAAAAATTCATAAATATGATACCCTGTCCGGCACTGCCCGTGCCGTATCACATAGCAAGTCCGCCGTCAACTCTGATGACCTCGCCCGTGATGTAGGCTGCTTCATCGGAGCAGAGGAAAGCGATAGCATTCGCAACGTCCTGCGGTGTGCCGCCCTTTCTCATCGGGATCGCCTGAGTGAACTGCTCCTTTACCTTGTCGGAAAGAGCGTTCGTCATATCTGTCATGATGTATCCCGGAGCGACTGCGTTGACTGTAACTCCTCTGCCCGCAAGCTCCTTCGCTACCGACTTTGTAACGCCGACAACGCCCGCCTTCGATGCGGAGTAGTTTGCCTGACCCGCATTTCCGGTAAGTCCGACAACGCTCGATACGTTGACGATCCTGCCTGCTCTCTTCTTCATAAAGTGAGTGTATGTATGCTTTATCATATTGAAAGTGCCCTTGAGGTTGACGTTTATTACGGAATCGAAATCAGCCTCGGACAGCTTGATAACGAGCTTGTCACGGACTATTCCCGCATTGTTCACGAGAATGTCTATCCCGCCGAAATCCTCGATGACACGGTCAACGATCTCCTTCGACTTCTCAAAATCCGACACGTCGCAGGAATAAAACTCTGCCTTTACTCCGAGCTCCTCGATCTGCGCCTTTGCCGCAAGACCGAGCTCCTCGCTGCAAACGTCGAGTATCGCAATATCTGCGCCGTTTTTTGCGAGTGTGGAAGCGACGGTGAAGCCGATACCTCTCGAAGCTCCCGTCACAACGGCTGTTTTACCCTTGAAATCATAGCTCATAGTATTATCCTCCGATCATCAAAGCGAAAGCGCGTCGAGCGTCGCTTTATCCTCAACATTGTATACGGCGACATCTGCATTGATCTTCTTGATAAGACCCGAAAGCGTCTTTCCGGGACCTACCTCGATGAACGTATCCACGCCCTCACCGATCAGGTTTTCTACGATAGTCTGCCATCTGACGGGGTTCTCCGTCTGCGCAACGAGCTGCGCCTTGCAGTCGCCCTCATAGGGCTTCGCCGTGTAGTTGCTGTAGACGGGCATTTGCGGCTTTGCAAAGTCGATATCCTTTACATACTCTGCAAGTCCGACCGCTGCGGAGTGCATAAACGGCGAATGGAAAGCGCCGCTGACGGCAAGCTTCACGCCTCTGCCCTTCTCTTCCTTTGCTGCGGCAACGATGTTGTCGGCATTGTCAATGGTTGTTGCAACGACCGTCTGAGCGGGGCCGTTGTAGTTTACGGGGTATGTTCTCTCGAAGCGGGAAGCGATCTCCTCGACCTTTTCGGGCGGCAGCTTTACGACTGCGACCATGGTGCCCTTGTCCTCCTCGCTCGCCTTGTCCATAAGCTCTGCTCTCTTGCATACGAGCCTGAACGTATCCTCATAGGAGAGCATTCCCGAAAAGCCGAGCGCTGCGATCTCGCCGAGCGAAAAGCCTGCGACATAGTCGGGCGTGATGCCCTTTTCCCTGACGGCTTCGGCAGCCGCAAGATCTACCGTCATAACGCACGGCTGTGTGTTGCAGGTGCGGGACAGCGTTTCCTTGTCGCCCTCGAAGCACTGCGTGCTCGTTGAGGGGCGAACGCTGTCTGCGATATCAAAAATTTTCTTTGCGGCGGGTGAGTTGTCGAAAAGCTCCTTGCCCATACCTGTGTACTGAGCGCCCTGACCCGAAAAGACAAATGCTATTTTACCCATTTTGAAGCACCTCCGAGAAGCGTTTCGGCTTCGTCAAATATTTCCTTTATGATCTCTGCTGCGGGCTGCTCCTTATTGACCATGCCCGAGATCTGACCTGCGAGAAGACAGCCGTTTTTGGCGTCGCCCTCGACAGCTGCGAGCCTGAGCGCGCCGACACCGAGATTTGCAACGCTCTCGGGAGTAGCCTCGGGAGAGTACTCCTCCTTGACGAAGTTTCTCGTGAAGGCGTTTTTGATGCTGCGGCAAGTATTACCGCCGAAGCGTCTGCCCGTTGTGACGGTAGAGATATCGGAAGCCTTGAGAACGGCGTCCTTGTAGTTCTGATGTACGCCGCATTCCGTCGCAACGAGGAAGCGTGTGCCGAGCTGAACGCCGACTGCGCCGAGCATAAACGCCGCAGCGACTCCTCTTCCGTCCGCAATTCCCCCCGCTGCGATAACGGGGATATTTACTGCGTCAACCACCTGCGGCACGAGCGCCATTGTCGTCAGCTCGCCTATGTGGCCGCCCGACTCCTGACCTTCCGCTACAACGGCTGAAGCGCCGCATTTTTCCATTTTCTTAGCCATTGCGACCGAAGCGATGACGGGTACTACCTTGATGCCGGCTTCGATCCACATATCCATAAATTTTGCGGGACTGCCTGCGCCCGTTGTGACTACGGGGACTTTTTCTTCGGCAACTACCTTTGCGACCTCCTCGGCATGGGGGCTCTGGAGCATGATGTTTACGCCGAAGGGCTTGTCCGTGGACGCTTTCGCAATGGCGATCTGCTCACGCAGGTAATCGCTGCCTGCGTTCATAGCGGAGATGATGCCGAGACCGCCGCCGTTTGAAACTGCCGCTGCGAGCTTTCCGTCTGCGATCCACGCCATACCGCCCTGAAATATGGGGTACTGAATTGAAAGAGCGTCACATATCGGAGAATTTATCATAATATATTACCTCTTATTACCGCCGTATTTTTGCGGTCATATTTATATTTTATATTTTATATTTTAACGCAATTTGCAGTTATTTATATGAATGCGCCGCCCGCGCCCACACCGAACCGCACGGGCACAGGCGGTATTTCGCAAGGCGATCAGCCTACCTTCTTCTCGATAGCAGCCACGAGGTCTGCAACTGTCTTCATGGAAGGATCAGCCTCGAACTCGATGTCGAATTCGTCCTCGATGTCCATTGCGATCTCTGTGATGTCGAGGGAATCGATGCCGAGATCCTCAAACTTTGTATCCTCTTTTACCTCGGATACGTCGCAGTCGATCTTATCAGCGATCATCTGTGCAATCTTCTCGAATACCATAACTAAAAACTCCTTTGCTTTTTTTCCGCACATTCACATTTTCACATAAATATGCGATTATATCTTAACAGCTATCAGGTTATATTTCAAGCCTGAAATTGTTAAATTTTTATCGTTCAAGCCTTCAAGCCTTTCAAGCCTTTTGAAAAAGGCTTGGCGAAAACTTTCCGCTGTATCTTTGCGCTGCCGTTTTGTCACGTATGCCTCATTCTGCAATACGGCTGTTCCGCGGAAGCATGGCGGCGCAGGTCAAAGACTGCGGTCGCGGATACATAAAAAGCGAAAATATCAAACGTCCGCGGAAGTATGGCGGCGCAGGTCAAAAACTGCGG
>ONIC01000060.1 GCA_900317815.1 uncultured Eubacteriales bacterium
CAAGGTAATCTCCAACCTCCTCGAGAAGTGCGACACGCTCATCATCGGCGGCGGTATGTCCTACACATTCCTCAAGGCTCAGGGCTACGAGGTAGGCAAGTCGCTCGTTGACGACGAGAAGCTCGACTACTGCAAGGAAATGATCGCAAAGGCAGAGAGCCTCGGCAAGAAGCTCCTTCTCCCCGTTGATACGGTAGTTGCAGAGTCCTTCCCCGATCCGATCGACGCGCAGATCGAAGTCGAGAACCTCGGCGTTGACTCTATCCCCGCAGATAAGATGGGTCTTGACATCGGCACAAAGACGGCAGAGCTTTTCGCAGACGCTGTAAAGAGCGCAAAGACGGTAGTATGGAACGGTCCTATGGGCGTGTTCGAGAACCCGATCCTCGCTAAGGGCACGATCGCTGTTGCTAAGGCGCTCGCAGAGACAGACGCTACAACGATCATCGGCGGCGGCGACAGCGCAGCGGCAGTTATCCAGCTCGGCTTCGCAGATAAGATGAGCCACATCTCCACAGGCGGCGGCGCATCGCTCGAATACCTCGAAGGCAAGGTCCTCCCCGGCATCGCAGTTATCGCTGACAAGTAATTTCTTGTAAATAAAAAGCAAGGCGAGGTCATCGGCTTCGCCTTGCTTTGGATAGTGTGGAGTGTGGAGTGTGGAGTGGTTTGAATGCGGGAGCATACTGTAAGAGAAAAAAGCAAGAAATTTGCAGTTAGAATTATTCATTTGTATAATTATCTTTGTAATAAGAAAAATGAATATGTTCTTTCAAAACAAGTATTGAGAAGCGGAACGAGTATCGGTGCAAATCTCGCTGAAAGTGATTTTGCGATAAGCAAGAGAGATTTCTTATCAAAGCTGTATATAGCTTTAAAAGAAACGAGTGAGACTATGTATTGGCTTGAGTTGCTTTATGAGACTGATTATATAACAAAATCCGAGTATGATTCATTGTATTCCGATTGTTATGAAATAAAGTGTATGCTACAGTCGTCAACAAAAACTATTCAATTTAGCTTGAATAAAAAAGCCGAAAAAGGAACGACAGACTAACAACTATATAAAACTCCACACTTGACACTCACTCCACACTCCACACTCCACACTTTTCATAGGGGTTGTTAACCCCTAAAACTCCCCGTCATCTAAAATTATAACAAAAGAAAGGTCGAATAAATATGAACAAGGCACTCAGAAAGGCAGTTATCGCAGGTAACTGGAAAATGAACAAGACTCCGAGCGAGGCAACTACTCTTCTCAATGAGATCGCTCCGCTCGTAAAGGACGCTGACTGCGAGGTCATCGCCTGCGTACCTTACGTTGATATCGCTGCCGCAGTAGAGGCAACAAAGGGCACAAACATCAAGATCGGCGCAGAGAATGCGCACTGGGAGGAGAAGGGCGCTTTCACGGGCGAGATCTCCACAGGTATGCTCAAGGAGATCGGCGTTGAGTACGTTGTTCTCGGTCACTCGGAGCGCAGACAGTATTTCGGCGAGACAGACGAGACTGTAAACAAGAGAACAAAGGCTGTCCTCAATGCAGGTCTCAAGCCGATCGTATGCGTAGGCGAGCTGAAGTGGGAGCGTGAGTGCGGCATCACGGAGGAAGTTGTCGCTCGTCAGATCAAGCTCGATCTCTGGGACGTAACGGCAGAGCAGCTCAAGAACGTTATCATCGCTTACGAGCCTGTATGGGCTATCGGCACGGGTCTTACGGCAACGGACGATCAGGCTGAGGAGGTCTGCGCATTCATCAGAGCAACGCTCGCAAAGCTCTACAGCAAGGAAGCAGCAGACGGCGTTACTATCCAGTACGGCGGCTCGATGAACGACGGCAACGCTCAGGGTCTTCTCTCGAAGGAGAACATTGACGGCGGTCTCATCGGCGGCGCATCGCTCGTAGCTGAGAAGTTTGCCGCTATCGTTTCGGCAGCGTCTGTATAAAAACCGCTCGCGGTTTTTATACAGTGTGGAGTGTGGAGTTTGGAGTGTGGAGTTCGCGCCAATAGCGCGTAGTAAAATGTGGAATGTGGAATGACGAATTTCGGAGTCGCTAACGCTCCTGTTTTTATATTATTATCATAGAAATTCGGAAGTATAAGACGCGGCGATAAGCTTTTGCATTGCGTGAATTATCATCGCGATATGAATGAAAACGCGAAGCGTTTCCGACATTCCACACTCCACACTCCACATTCCACACTCAAAACACATTCCACACTCCACATTTAAAGCACATTCCACATTGAGAATGAGGTAACTTTATATGAAAAAACCAACAATACTTATCATAATGGACGGCTACGGCATCGGCGAGGCTTATGACGGAAACGCTATCCTTGCTGCGAAGAAGCCCAACCTTGACAGGCTCTTCTCCGAAAATCCGTGCGTTCAGATCGGCGCATCGGGTATGGACGTAGGTCTTCCCGACGGACAGATGGGCAACAGCGAGGTAGGCCACACGAATATGGGCGCCGGCAGGATCGTCTATCAGATGCTCACGAGGATCACAAAGTCGATCGGTGACGGCGATTTCTTCGAAAATGAGGCTCTCGTCGAGGCTATCGACAACTGTAAGAAGAACGGCTCTGCGCTCCACCTGATGGGACTTCTCTCACCGGGCGGCGTTCACAGCCACATCACGCACCTTTACGGCCTTCTCGAGCTTGCAAAGAGAAACGGACTTGACAAGGTGTATATCCACTGCCTGCTTGACGGCAGAGATGTTCCGCCTTCATCTGCGGCAGACTATATGCAGGAGCTGTCCGACAAGCTCAACGAGATCGGCGTCGGCAAGATCGCAACTATAGCAGGCAGATACTACACGATGGACAGAGACTCCAACTGGAACAGAGTCGAGAAGGGTTACGCCGCTATGGTATACGGCGAGGGCGTTGAATGTTCCGATCCCGTACAGGCTGTCAAGAACTCCTACGCCGAGGGCGTAACGGACGAGTTCGTTGTGCCTGTTGTCGTTGACAAGGAAGGCACCGTCAAGGAAAACGACAGCTTCATCTTCTTCAACTTCCGTCCCGACAGAGCCAGACAGATCACGAGAACGTTCGTTGATCCCGATTTCAAGGGCTTCGAGAGAAGAAACGGGTGCTTCCCGCTCAAGTTCGTCTGCTTCGCTCAGTATGACGAGAGTATGCCGAACGTCTCCATCGCATTCAAGCCCGAGGAGCTTAAAAACACGCTCGGCGAGTATATGTCGAGCCTCGGCAAGTCGCAGCTTCGCATTGCCGAGACAGAGAAGTACGCTCACGTAACATTCTTCTTCAACGGCGGCGTTGAGGACGTTTACACGGGCGAGGACAGGATCCTTGTCAACTCCCCGAAGGTAGCGACATACGATCTCCAGCCTCACATGAGCGCATACGAGGTAACGGAAAAGTGCGTGGCGGCTATCGAGAGCGACAAGTACGATATGATAATCCTCAACTTCGCAAACTGCGATATGGTAGGACACACGGGCGTATTTGACGCAGCGGTCAAGGCTGTTGAAGCTGTTGATAAGTGTGTCGGCGAGGTAACGGACGCTGTCGCAAGAAAGGGCGGCGTTTCCGTCATCACGGCAGACCACGGCAACGCCGACAAGATGATCGCAGAAGACGGCTCGCCTTTCACGGCTCACACAACGAACCCCGTTCCGTTCTGCGTTGTGGGTTATCCCTGCAAGCTCAGAGAGGGCGGCGTTCTGGCGGACATCGCTCCGACAATGCTCGAGATCATGGGCATTGAGCAGCCCCGTGAGATGACAGGCAAGAGCATTATCGCAAAGTAATATATAATAGTATAACAGATCCGCTTCGTAAGATTTCTGCGAAGCGGATTTTTTTAGTGTGGAGTTGGGCGACTTGGGCGCATAGGAAATAATGAATACTGAATATTGAATAATGAATAATATCGGAGTCGCTCCTGTTTTTTATTTTAATTACGAATTAATAAAACTCCGAACTCAAAAAAAGATCCCCGCTGTGAAAGCGGGGAAGGTTTTATCTGTTTTGTGTATCAATACATGCTGTTGGATGCTAAATCGCTCAGGGATGCGCCTGTGACTGCCGCTATTATAAAGTAGCAGATGAACACAATGAGGATCATGCACAGCTGCGCTCTTGCAAAGTTCTTGACGTTGATGTTCTTCTGCGTGATCGCAAAGACGATCGTTACGATAAGACCAACGAGAGGGATCGCAAAGAGGATCTCATAGCCGATATAACCCAACGGGGAGATCGGCTTGGTTTCGGGAGTAAAGTTCTGATCGTTCATAGAAATGACTTCCTTTCTGCTTTTTGATTTATAAACAGCTTTATATATGCAGCTGCTTCTATATGTAGATATTAACATAAAAAAATCGGAAAGTCAAGAATTATACAGATATATATAGAAACAGTATAATTTGAGGAGATCGGAAGGGAGCGGGCTTGTTAATAATTATGCGAGAAAAACGCCCTGAAATCAGGTAAATGTAGGTAATTATGACGAAATTTCAGAAAAAATTCAGAAATTTCCAAATTTATTGTGAACATGGAAAAGGAAAAAAGTATAGCAAATATATAAAAACAGCACACTTTATCGCATAAATATATTAAATTAGTTTACGCAAAAAACAAATACTCACAAAACTGCGGATGTATCCGTTAGATTATTATGAAAATGAACTAATAAAAGCTCTGACATTTTATTCTATTGCATTATTGTTTCAAATGTGTTAAAATAACTCCGTAACAAAAAAGTAGCATGCATTTTGTTATAATTCACTATGGAGACCGTTGTTCACTTCAGCGGTCCCGCACAGAATGCTTGTACCTCCATCTGCAAGTGAGGGGACAAGGAAGAACACAAGGAGGAAAATATGATGAACAAGAATACTTCAACAAAGCGCATCGTTTCTCTCGTTCTTGCTATTGTTATGGTTGCTGCAATGCTCACAGTAAGCGCAGTTGCTGACAATACAAAGATCTACGTAAACGGCGAACTCATTCAGAACGGTGAGACAGTAAGCGCAGACAAGGTTACAGTTAAGATCGATCCTGTTGCTACAGACGACGTTGTAACAGTAAACGGCGAGGAAGTTAAGCTCGACGAGAACGGCGAGTTCGTTCTTTACGCAGCTACTCCCGACGCAGCAGAGACAACAGACACTCCCGACGCAGCAGAGACAACAGATACTCCCGATGCACCCGTAGTTGCACAGGGCACAGTAGTTATCGAAGTTAAGAGCGCTGACGGCAGCGTTGTTTCCGTAACATTCACACTCGAGCCCGCTGCAGAGGAGACAGCAGACACAGCTGATTCCGCAGACGAAGCTGACACAAAGGATACAGCTGACGAGACAGACACAGACGACACAGCTGATAAGCCTGTTGACACAGACGACACAGCTGATGAGCCCGTTGACACAGACGATACAGCTGACGAGCCTGTTGACACAGACGATACAGCTGATGAGCCTGCAACAGACGACGAGCCTATTGACACAGACGACACACCGGATCAGCCCGAGACAAAGAAGGTACTCAACGGTGACGTTGACAACGACGGCGTTATCACATCTAACGACGCACTTCTTATCCTTATGTACTCTGTAGGTTCCTACGATTTCGATAAGGTACAGCTCCAGCAGGCTGATGTAACAGGCACAGGCGTATATTCCGACGACGCTCTCGCAGTTCTCAGAGCTTCCGTAGATATCGAGCCTATCACACCTGAGTACATTGTGGTTGTTCTTTAATCAACAATTTAGTTTTAAAGCAGCTTTAACGTTGAGTTATAAATGCATGCGATAGCTTAACTACAATACGGCGGGCATCCGAAAGGGTGTCCGCTTATTGTATTGGCGGGGACTTCTTTTAGTTTGGAGTGTGGAGTTATGCGCCCGAGGCGCATAGTGAATAATGAATACTGAATACTGAATAATTAATAATATCGGAGTCGCTGCGCTCCTGTTTTTTTATTTTTTTATATGTGCCGCGCGGGGAGTTTGTGTTATGCGTCGCTTTTCTCCCGCGCGCGAAACCGCAAAGCAAAGCGAAACCTAAGCGCGATGTCGGTTTCAGGCAGTTGTCGGGCAGTCCCGCGATTGGAGAAAAAACAAAGCCGAAGACCGTCGGAGGCAGCGAGCGGCTTTTGCTTCAATCGCGGGAATATGGTTTTGCACCGCTTAAACTTTCCCGCGTTAGGTGCGGGCGGCTGCCCGCGGATCCTATATAAAAAATAAAAAGCTGTCAAGCGGCGGTATGGTGCGGCTTGTATCAGGGCGAAAGCATACCGCGCTGACGGCTTGCTTTATATAATTGGTGATTGAAATTGCGCTTGATCTGAATTTATGATATAATATAACAAAAAAACAAGCGGAGCGTGAGGTTATGGAAATATTTGCGCAAAAGGATATGTGTCTTGTCGAGCGGCTCAAACGCGAGAGCAGACCTGTTGTGGTATACGGCATGGGCAACGGCGCAGACAAGATATTTGCACTCTGCGAGCGCCACGGGATCACAATTTCCGATATTTACGCATCGGACGAGTTCGTCCGCGGGCACTCGTTTCACGGTATCAGGGTCAAGACATACTCCGAGATCTGCGAGCTGTACGAGGATTTTGTGATACTGCTCGCATTTGCGGTGTTTCGTGACGATCTTATGGAAAAGATCGACGCCATGGCTCGCAGCCACACACTGCTCGTGCCCGATGTGCCGCTTTTCGGAAAGGCTGTCTTCGACTACCCGTTCTTTCAGGCGAACAGCGAGAGCATTTACAAAGTGTACGATCTGCTTGCGGACGAGACTTCAAGGAGAGTTTACGCCGATATTATCAACGCCAGGCTGACGGGAGACTATTTTCTTCTGCGCCGCTGCGAAACTCCCCGTGAGGAGGTATTCGAAAACATAATCAGGCTCGGGAAAAACGAGCGGTATGTCGATCTCGGGGCGTATGACGGCGACACGATCACGGAGTTCCTTGCGCAGACGGGCGGTCTTTACTCGAAGATCACGGCGTTTGAGCCTGATGAAAAGAATATGAAGAAGCTCTCTTACAAGTACGGCTCGCTCGACAACTGCAAGCTGTGTCCCTACGCCTCGTGGAGCGAGAATACCACGCTGCATTTTACGGGCAGCGGCGGGCGTATGTCCTGCATAGACGAGCAGGGCAGGGACGTTGAAGCGCGAGCCGTAGATTCCGTCTGCATGAGCGCCACATACATCAAAATGGACGTTGAGGGAGCGGAAGCCGAGACGCTCGAGGGCTGCCGCAGACTGCTGACAAAGTGCGCCCCGAAGCTCGCAGTTTCGGCGTATCACAGAGCGGGCGACATCTTCGCGCTCCCGCTGCAGATCAAAGCTCTGAACCCCGATTACAAAATATATCTCCGCCACCACAAATACGTCCCCGCATGGGAGACGAACGTTTACGCTTCTGTTTAGTGGAATAAAAAACAGGAGCGAAGCGACTCCGATATTATTCATTATTCATTTTTCAGTATTCATTATTCAGTTTTCATCATTCCCTATCCGCCGAAGGTGCGCTATGTCGTGTAGTCTTCAAGCGCTCTTGTGTACGCCCTTGCGCCCTTGACCGTCACGCCGACGCAGAGCATTTCACGGTCAAGTGAGGGCAGCTCGGAGACTTTGCGCTTTGTCACGAAAAACGGCAGGCTCTCACCCTGTTCAAAGCAGGCGACAAAGCCGCCGTATTCCTGCAATGTGTACCGGCGTTCGCAGTCACCAGGCGTGAAGCTGCGCTGCATATTTGCAATGTACATATTCAGAACAAAACATATCCCCAAAACAGAAAAAGTAACGGCAAATAATCGCCTCATCTCTCAGACACCGCCTTATTATATTATGTAATGTAATGGGGGCTTTTGAGTGTGGAGGGTGGAGTTATGCGCCTTGGGCGCATACTGAATAATGAATACTGAATAATGAATAATATCGGAGTCGCTGTCGCTCCTGTTTTTTAAATGCGCATTGAAATTCAACCTCGTTAAAAGTATTCGTCGAAATGTCTCTATTATACAGGGAAATTATGTGATTTTGCACAATTCAAATTGATAATCAGCCTTTTTTTGAGAGTTTAGTATATTTATTTTTTTTGGAAAAGATGGTATAATAATTTAGAATAAAGTAAGTGTATACAGCGGATAGGTATATGAAAATTCGCTTTGATAATTTGCAAGGAGGTTTAACGGAGTGAGAAAAACCGATATTTCCGATTACTCTGATTACAGCGACATTTCCGAACCTGCGAAGGGGGAGAACAAGGTCGCAGACGCTGCGGGCACTGCCGTCAAGGGGACTTTACTCCTCGTGTGGCGTGTTATACTCACGCTTCTGATGATACTCGTTGTTGCGGGAATAATCATCGGCGTGTCGATGGTCATTTACGTGGCGTCGATCGCGCGCGAGCCTACCGGCATAGACCTGCACAGCGCAAAGCTCAACGAGACGAGCTACATCTACACCTATGACAAAAACGGCGAGCCGCAGCAGTATATGCAGCTCTATACTTCAGAAAACCGGGTTATGGTGCCGTTTGACGATATCCCCGATAATATGAAGAAAGCTATCGTTGCGATCGAGGATAAGCGTTTCTATGAACACCACGGCGTTGACTGGTACCGTACCGGCGGCGCTATCTTCCGCCTTTCAACGGGCAGCGGTCAGTTCGGCGGATCGACGCTCACACAGCAGCTTATCAAGAATATCAGCGGCGACAACGACGTTTCCATTACCCGTAAGCTCAAGGAGATCTTCCGCGCGCTCAATGTCGAGCGTGAATTTACGAAGGACGAGATACTTGAAGCCTACCTCAATACCGTAAACTTCGGCGGAAACAACAACGGTATCCAGGCTGCCGCTACGGCATATTTCGATAAAGACGTAAAGGATCTGTCGCTTGCGGAGTGCGCTGCGATAGTCGGGATCACACAGAACCCGAGCAAATACAACCCCCTCGTATTCCCCGAGTACAACAAGGAACGCCGTGAGATCGTCCTTGACCAGATGTACAAGCAGGGGAAGATCACGAAGGAGGAGTACGATCAGGCGATGGAGGAGTCGGCTCACATGAAGTTCGTAGACCCCAACGCCTACATTGAAGAAGAGGACGATACGGTCGATGTCGAGGAGATACAGAACTGGTACATCGACACGCTCTTTGCCGATCTCCGCTCCGACCTTGCCGAGTATCTCGACATCAGCGAGACGGCAGCTTCCAACAAGATATACACAGAGGGACTGAAGGTCTACTGCGCTATGGACAGCGAGGTCCAGGCTCAGGCGGAAAATACCATCAAGAACTACTTCAAGCCAAGCGCAGGTCTTGCAGACCCCGAGCTTCAGTGCGGCTTCTGCATGATGGATTACGACGGCAGGATAATCTCCATTGTCGGCTCGAACAAGGAAAAGGAAGGCAACCTCGAATGGAGCAGAGCGATCGACTCGGCGCTCCAGCCGGGTTCTACTATCAAGGGCGTTACGGCGTATCCTTTAGCGATCAACAACGGATCTCTCTACTATTCTTCGATCGTACACGACGTAAAGCTCGACGGCTGGTTCCCCGATACGGGCGCCGCAGGTCCTAACAACTGGTATATGTCGAACTACGGCGATATGCTGCTCCCGACGGCTCTCGAGATGTCCGCAAACTGTCCGCCTGCGCAGGTGCTTGTAAATCAGGTAGACCCCAACGGCGGCGACGGCGTCCGCTTCGCCTATGACTACGTAACGAACAAGCTCGGCTGGTCGCACCTCAACTTCGAGATCGACTCACAGAACGCCGCAGGTCTTGCGATCGGCGGTTTCAACGGCGGTACTACTGTCCGTGAAATGGCGAAGGCGTACACTCTGCTCGGAAACGGCGGCAAGTCGTACAAGCCGTACACCTACTACTACGTAACGGATTCCGAGGATAACATCATCTTCGACAACAGAGAACAGGATCCTATCCAGGCTCTGACGGAGGAGACGGCGGCTATTATGAACCGTCTGCTCAACTTCAACATTCAGACGTCCCACTCGACCAACGCAGGCGAGACGAGGATCAACGGCTGGGATATCATCGGCAAGACAGGTACGACCGATGCCGACAACGACTCCTGGTTCTGCGGCTGCTCACCGTATGCCGCAGCGGCTATCTGGGTCGGATATGACACGCCGAGAACGGTCCCCGATGCTACCGTCGCAACGAAGCTCTGGAAGATACTCATGGAGCAGTATCTGACGGGCAAGGAACACAAGGACTACACGTTCCCCGACGATCTCATCGTCTGCCGCTACTGCCCGTACACAGGACTTCTTGCAAACACGGGCTGCGGCGCAGGCTACTACGGCTATTACAACGAGAGCAACCTCCCCGAATACTGCACGTATCACGGCGGCTACAACGAGCCATACGAGAGATGGGGCGACCTCCACGCAAACGACGCTCAGAGCAGCGTTGCGATCCAGGCGACAAGCTCCGCTTCGAACGAGTATGAGCAGTATTATCAGCACAACAACAACGTAAACCTCTACGGCGAGGATTACGACGACGGATATGACGATTACGACGACGGCTACGACGCAGGCACGGGCGGCACGTCCTATGATGACGGCGGCGAAGATTATGAAGGCGGCGACATCGGCGGCGGCACAGGCGAAGACATCACGCCCGCACCGACAGACGCAGGCGCAGGCGACGCAGGCGGCGGTGATGCGCCCGCCGAGCCGACACCCGCACCCGCTCCCGCTCCCGCACCGACAGACGGCGGCGGTGACGCAGGCGGCGCAGAGGAATGATCCTTAAACAATAAAAAATCGGAGATACCATTCTAAGCCTTGGTATCTCCGTTATTTTTTTATATTATTGAACGGCTTTTACGCTCGTTTCGAACCATTTTCTAAGACCGTCAATAAAAAATTCTGCGGCAGCTTTCTTTCTTCTTTAAGGAGGTATAGGCTCGGTATCTCCGTTTTTTATATTATTGAACGGCTTTTATGCTCGTTTCGAACCATTTTCTAAGACCGTCAACAGAAATATTCTGCGGCAGCTTTCTTCCCTCTTTAAGGACGGCGTCGGGACAGGAGGGGAGCAGGAACTTGTTTGTGTCGCCGAATTCGCTCGAACCCGAGGTCGCAAAGGGGAGTACGACCTTGTCGGAGAGGTCGTATGTCTCAAGGAAGGTGTTGATGATCGTCGGCGCTCTGTACCACCAGAGGGGGAAGCCGACAAGGATCGTGTCGTAGCTGCGGATATCGTCTACCCGTCCTGCGATCTGCGGGCGGGAGGAGTCGTCTCTCATCTCAAGGCTCGACCTGCTGTTAGGATTGCGCCACTCAAGGTCGGCGGGAGTGTAGGGCACAACGGGCGTGATCTCGAAAAGGTCGCCGCCGACAGCCTCACAAAGCTTCTTAGCGACGCTCTCGGTCGTTCCCGTCGCTGAAAAATACGCTACAAGGATCTTACTCATACAAAAACCTCCAATCAGCGGAGCACCGCCCCACACTTTAATTCACTATAATAATATTACAAACCATTGTGAAAATCAATAATTTTATTCAACTGTTCACAATAATTTTACATAATCTTGAGGAAATTGTATCAGCGTGTCGGAAAAAGCGGAGTATTCTCGGAAAATACACTCAAACTCCACACTTTTTATATGGGATCCGCAAAGCAGCCGCTTTGCATCTCACGCGGGGGAAGTTTAAGCCGAGCAAAACCATACTCCCGCGAGCGGGGCAAACGAGCACCCCTCCGTTTCGCTTCGCTCAACACCTCCCCTGCAGGGGAGGCTATAAATTTTAGCTGTCAGGCTCCCCTTATAGGGTGCGGGCCTCCGGTGGAGGCCTCTCAGCCAAGGGCTGAGAAGC
>ONIC01000008.1 GCA_900317815.1 uncultured Eubacteriales bacterium
AGCGGGAAGGTCAGCGGAGTTCTTTACAGTGCACGAAAGTCAATTGACTGCAAAGAAAAGCGGCACGGAGCTGACATTCGATGTGCTCGGGCTTGATCACGACACTCCGAGCGATTCGAGATTTACGCATTCAATGACGTTGCAGACTCACGATTGCATTGCAAGTCTTCAGTTTGATGCGCCTGAAGCTTTTTATTACTGTGAAAACGGACTCGCTGCGGGGACATACTACTTCACCATTGACAGCACGTATGAACCCTCGATTAATGATTTGTCTGCTTATCAGTTTACGCTTACGAAGGACGTTCCTGCGGGCGGGCAATTGACATTCCCGTGGTTAAGTGGCAAAGCAAGCACAATTAAAGTGAACAGCTTCGCCAGCGGAACAAGCACAACGGCAATTGAGCAAGTGCCAGTCATCGAGGCTACGGACGGACAAAATCTTGGTAATCTCACTATTGCAGGTGATTTTTCTAATAACCTTAACTCTATTCACAGAGTACGTCACGGAAGTAATAACTACAAAGAGTCTGCTATCAGACAGTGGCTTAATAGTTCGGCTGCGGCGGGTTCGGTATGGAGGCCGCAAACAAAGTGGGATAGACCGCCTGCATGGGCAACAACGACTGCGGGTTTCATGAACGGTATAGATGCTGATTTTCTTGCCGTTATAAATAAGACACATATCATTGCAGCAAGAAATATGGTTTGTGAAGGCGGCGGTTATGATGAAATGGACGACTATTTCTTTCTACTATCAAGAAGTGAGGTCTATATGGGTAATGAAGTCGCAAACGTGATAGAGGGAGAACCCTATCCGTATTATTCCGATTACTCCGACCTATCTGCACCAGGCACGGGAGACGATAGCAATCGTGTTAAAGTTGGTAGCTCACAATGGTGGTGGCTAAGAACCGCATACCCTCAGTACTGCTACACTACCCGTATTGTCAATCCGGCAGGCGCTCTTGGCTACTATTTTGCCCGCGGCAGTTATGGCGTTGCACCAGCCTGCAACATCATCTAAAGGGAGTGGTAACATTGCACGATTATTACAAATGGGCTCTGAGCATAGCGTCGGGGACCGTAGCGGCGTTTTTCGGGCAGTATGGTCTGTTTGTCGCTTTGGTCGCTGCGGCGGTAGTGCTCGATGTTGTGACGGGCATTATCAAAGCCAAGGCGATAGGCGAGGGGCTTTCTTCAAAAAAAGCAAGGCAGGGCTTCTGGCGGAAGATGTCGCTTTTTGCGGCGCTCACGTTCGGCATCTTCCTTGATTATGCCGCAGCTCACGTCCTGCTCAGCGCGGGCGTCGTGATCGGTGTCGAAACTCCGTTCGCGCTCATCATCTGCGCATATATAATCATAAACGAGGCGATCTCGATAGGCGAAAATCTCTACCTGTCCAATCCCGACAGCTTCCCGAAGTGGATAGCAAAGCGGCTGAAAGTGGCAAGGGAGGAGCTTGAGCGAGGGCAGGAAGACGGAAAAGAGTGATCAATATATAGTAAAAGCCGGGGCTTGTCCCCGGCTTGTTTTTTTTCTTCGATTTGTGAGTTTGTGAGCCGAGGGGGGGCGGTCAAAAGCTGCGCCCTCTGCACGGTAAAACGGCGCGGAGGGCGCGTGCGGGAAAGTCGCGAAATCAAAGGGGCAATGTAACATAATAAAAAAAACATTGACAAAGAACGGACTGGTGGGGTATTATTAAAGAAGAATAGTGTTATGTTTACCCGCTTAATTCGAGGAATAAAGCGTAAATATCACACGAAATATCACACGAAAAATTAAAAGCAAGATAAAAACGGTGAAGATTATAAACGCAGTGCAGGTTCAAGTCCTGTCGCCCGCACCATATTCTTGCTCCCGTTCAATGCTGCGGGAGCATTTTTTTGAAGGTGACATATATGAGTGAAATAAAAACACAGCGTCTTTTGCTGCGTCCTTTCAGGCAGGGCGATGCCGAGGCAATGTTTAAAAATTGGACAAGTGACGAGGACGTTGCGCGCTACTGCTCATGGGATGCGCACAAAAATCCCGAGGATTCTCAGTGGCTGCTCGATTATTATCTTGAAAAGGCAAAGGACGGCTTTGAGTATCGCTGGGCTGTCACCGAGCAGGGTGAAGATGAGCCGATCGGTGTGGTCGATGTAACAGAGATCACCGACGCCGGCAAGACTGCGGAGCTGGGATACGTGCTCGCCAAGCGCTTCTGGGGCAGGGGTTATGTTACCGAGGCAGCATCTGCTGTTATCGAAGAGCTTTTTAAATGCGGCTTTGAGAAAATTATTGCCGTTCATCACATCGACAATCCCGCATCGGGCAGAGTTATGGAGAAATGCGGAATGAAATTTGTCGGAGAGAGCTCCAGGAAGGAAAAAATGTTCCGTGATGATATGTGTACCGTGCGTGTGTACGAGATCACGAGGGGTGATGTTTTGTGAAGCAGTCGTGCCGGGAAGAAATAAACGAATATATAAACAAGTTTTACAAAGCGCAGCCGGAGTATTTGTGGCAGCACTATCCCGATGCGTGCATATACCGTCACGATGATAACCGAAAATGGTTTGCACTGATAATGATAATAGCCCGTGACCGTCTCGGACTTGAAGGCAGCGAGCGGGTAGAGATCCTTAATCTGAAGCTTAGCGACCCGTTCTCCGCCGAGCTGATGATACAGAATGACGGATTTTTCAAGGCTTATCACATGGGAAGCGGCTCATCGTGGATAACGGTGATACTTGACGGAACTGTACCGCCCGAACAGATATATCCTTTGATCGACGAAAGCTTTTCGGTGACCTCTTCCAAGAAAAAACGCAACAAAGCACGGCCGCCCAAGGAGTGGATCATTCCTGCCAACCCGAAGTACTATGATGTTCAGTCGGACGTGGATTCACGCGACACGATAGAGTGGAAGCAGGGCGCAGGGATCAAGTGCGGAGATACGGTGTATATGTACGTCGGCGCTCCCGTCTCCGCTATCCTCTACAAATTCACCGTCGTTGAGACCGATATACCGTATGACAGAAAAAATGAGAATGTAAATATCAGGTCTTTGATGAGAATTAAGCTTGAACGCCGCTACGATCCCGACCGCTTTACATTTGACACTCTGAAACGTGAGTTCGGGATATTCGCCGTAAGAGGTCCGCGCTCGGTTCCGAACAGTCTGAACGTGGCGCTGAACGACTGATATATTTCAGTGAAAAAATCTTTCGTAAGCCGTTTAAACGCTGTTTGAACAGTGTACCCCTAATCAGTGTCTCCCTAAATTCTGCGGGACATTACAGTTTAATTTATGGATTTTATGCATTGTCGAATCACGAGTAAAATGGTATAATTAAAGAAAGATCCTCAAAAAAGGAGTTTACAGATATGAATATACCCGAACTGCAGCAGGAGATACTCAGACTGAAAAAGGAGAATGACGTTTGTATTCTCGCACACAGCTACCAGACGCGCGATATCACCGAGATCGCCGATTTTACGGGCGATTCGTTCGCGCTCAGCGTCAAAGCTTCAAAGGTGAAAAACAAGACCGTCATTATGTGCGGCGTTCGTTTTATGGCGGAGACAGTCAAGCTGCTCTCGCCGGAAAAGACTGTGTATCTCTCCAATCCCACAGCAGGCTGTCCGATGGCGGAGCAGATGGACAAGGAGATGATCGCAGCATTCAAGGAGCAGAATCCCGGCTGTACAGTCGTTGCATATATCAATACTACTACAGATCTCAAGACTGTCTGTGACGTATGTGTTACTTCCTCGTCGGCTGTCAAGATAGTCAGCAAGCTCGAAAGCAACGACATACTCTTTATTCCCGACTGCAACCTTGGTTCGTTCGTTGCAAAGAGCGTCCCCGAAAAAAATATCAGACTTATGCAGGGCGGATGTCCCGTTCACGCCGCAGTCCGCAAGAGCGCTGTTATCGAAGCAAAGACGCTTCACCCGAATGCGCTTTTCCTCGTTCACCCCGAATGTGTTCCAGATGTTACGAATGAAGCTGATTATGTAGGTTCGACTGCCGGCATCATCGACTACGCAAAGGAGAGCGAAGCCAAAGAGTTCATTATAGGAACGGAGATCGCTATCGCATCTCATCTTGCTTACGAGTGTCCCGACAAGCGTTTCTATCCGCTTACAAAGGAGCTTATCTGTCCGAATATGAAGGCGACGACGCTTGTTGACGTTTACAACACGCTCAGAGGCTGCGCAGGCGAGGAGATCACGCTCGATGAAGATACGATGAAGAAAGCCCGTGTCTGCATCGACAGAATGATCGAACTCGGCTGATCGCCATGACAGAGGAAAAATACCGCCGCTGTATCGGATTTGTCGGAAGCTCGAAGATCCGCCGAACAGCTTTTGCGATAGTATACAAGTATCTCCCGATCGTGTTCTTTGCGGCATACCCTGTAGTTCTGATATATCTTTTGATAAACGGCTCAGACCGCCTTATCTTTAGTATAGTGATACCCGCCGTGATGTTTATAACGCTCTCGGCTGCGCGGTATTTCATCAATGCGCCGCGCCCCTACGAAGTCTACGGCATTACGCCGATCTTTGCAAAGGACACGAAGGGAAAGTCATTCCCGAGCCGTCATACGGCGTGCGCCGTGATGATAGCAATGACGATACTCAGCGTTTCTTTGCCGATCGGCTTTGTTTTCTGTGCGGCGGCAATATTGATCGCAGCATCTCGTGTAGTCGGCGGAGTGCATTTTCCGCGCGACGTCATAGCGGGAACGCTTTACGCCGTTTTGTGGGGAGCAGTTCTGTTTATCGTATAGTTTTTCATCAAAGACCGTCCCGAAAAGGACGGTTTTTTTATTTTCGGAATAATGCGCACTTTGAGCGGACATACTTTATATGGTGATATTATGCTTATCGTGATTATCCGCACGGCGCTTTTGTATCTTGTTATAATTGCCGCCGTTCGCTTTATGGGCAAAAGACAGATCAGCGAGCTGCAAACGACCGAGCTTGTTGTGACGATGCTTATATCTGATATTGCGTCGATGTCGGCTCAAAACACCTCTCAGCCGCTTCTGGCGGGTATTATCCCTATGACGGTGCTTGTCGTTTCCGAGGTTCTGCTGTCGGGTGCTATGATAAAAGCTGCGCCTCTGAGAAAGCTCATCTGCGGAAGACCGATCATCGTAATAAATGACGGCAGGATCGACCAGCGGGAGCTTAAACGTCTCAGAATGAGCGTTGAAGAGCTTATGGAGGAACTAAGGCAGCAGGATGTGTTCTCGTTTCTGGACGTGCTTTATGCGATCGTGGAGACGAACGGAAAGCTCAGCGTCCTGAAAAAGCCCGACAGGGAAATTCCGACTCTCAAGGATCTCGGGCTTTCACCGGATAATAAGGGGATCGAAGCTGTTGTTATCAGCGACGGCTCTCTGAGCGATGAGGCTTTGAAGCTGTGCGGAGCCGATGAAAAGCTGATAGACGAAATTCTGAAAAAGAAAGAGCTTGACCGCAGCAGCGTTTTCATAATGACTATGAACAAAAAACATGAGTACAATATTGTTGAAAAGGAGAGACAGACTTGAAAAAGATCTATGCGGCGATCGTGCTGCTTGCTTTGATAACAGTATTGGGATTTGTCGAGTACCGCTTGACGCAAAGATCGGCAGAGCTTATCCTTGAATCTGCGGACAATGCGCTGAAAGCAGCCGAGACAGGCGATTCTCAGCTTTTGGAGCTGTGCGAATCGGCAGACAGACACTGGCACGAAAGAAAGCCTGCGCTGGAGATTTTTCTGCCGCACACGGAGCTTGATGCCGCAGATATAGTCGTACACAGGCTTGTAGTTTACGCTCGTCTCGGTGATACGGACAATACAAAGGTCTGTCTGGCGGAGCTTGAAAATCGTATGAACTCTCTTCGGGAGAGCGAAGAGATCAGTCTGTACAATCTCTTTTAAGGAGGCTCGTTTTGCGGATATTGGAACGTATCAGGGCGTACTATATGACGCCGAAGGAGGAAAAACAGCCCGAAAAGACGGTTCCGGTTACGGGTATTGTGAACGAGGACGCACAGGCGCTGAGGACGCTTTTCGGTGAGACGAGCGATCTCGAACTTAAATCCGTGACGCTTGAAATCAAGGACGGCGCTGTGTCTGTCCTTGTAGCGTGTGTCGAGGGGCTTTGCGACAAGGAGCTGACAGCGGTCAGCATCACGGGACGGATAGCGCAGGCTTTGCCCACGGACGATAACCGTGATCTGCTTGACGTTCTGAAACGGGATATAATTACGTGCAGCGATATAAAAACTTTCAGGACGATCAATGAAGCCGCAGTGTTTATGATGTCGGGACACGTCTGTGTCTTTCTGCATGGATACAAAACGGCGCTCGCTGTCGGCGCGCAGGGGTATGCATACAGGAGCGTTGACGAGCCGCAGACCGAGGTGCTTCAACGAGGGAGCCGCGAGGGCTTTTCCGAGCCAATCAAGGTCAATCAGACGCTTCTGAGGCGGCGGCTCAAAACGACCGATCTTACTTTTGAACCTATGCAGATAGGGAAGAAGGCAAAAACCGATATTGCGCTGTGCTACCTTCGGAGCGTTGTTTCAAGAGAACAGCTTGCAATGCTCAGAGAGCGGCTTGAAAGAGTGGAGCTTGATCTGCCGTTTACGTCGGGCTGTCTGGTGGAATATATCGACGAAGGGCGATCGCTGTTCAACGGTGTCGGAGTGACGGAACGTCCCGATGTGGCGGGAGCAAAGCTGTGCGAGGGAAAGATAGCCGTTATGGTTGACGGTACGCCGAGCGTGCTGATCGTGCCGCATCTTATGGTTGAGAATTTTTCAACGCTCGATGACTATTCGGACAAGCCCTATTTTGCGGCTATGACCCGCCTTTTGAAGTACGCAGCCTTTGTGATCTCGGTGTTCCTGCCGGGCGTGTACGTGGCGCTTGCGTCCTTCAGTCCCGAGTTCTTCCCGGGGCAGCTTCTGACGAAGATAACGACATCTATCTCAAAAACGCCGTTTTCCGCATTCTCGGAGGTGCTGCTATTCACTTTTATATATGAGATCATGCGTGAGGCGGGGCTTCGCCTGCCGAAGACGCTCGGACACGCAGTGAGTATAATCGGTGGACTTGTGATCGGTGACACGGCGGTAAGTTCCGGCTTTATAGGCGCTCCCACACTGATGATAGTTGCTCTGACGGTGATATGCTCCTATGTTATACCCGAGCTTTATGCGCCGATCTCGCTTCTGAGATTTCTCTTGATAATTGTGGGAGGGATCTGGGGTATGTGGGGAATAATGCTCGCTATGTGCGCTATGACAGTCGATCTGTGCTCGAAGAAAAGCCTCGATGTGCCGTTTATGCGCCCGATCTCGCCACTCGATCCGTTCGGGTTAAGAGATACGTTGATCCGCGCGCCGTGGAGCGTTCTGTCGAGAAGATCGGCGTGATTTTTCTTATCGGCAAACAGCAGAGATTTCCTCTCGCTGTTGTACACCTTTGATATAAAATACAGATCACAATGAACGGAGCTTATTATGTCTCAAAGACCGCTTACCTCCTTCGGGCTGTTTTCCTGCCTGATGATATGCAGTTCGTTTTCGGGGCTGATGTACTCTCACTACGTCTCTGATGCGAGCCTTTTTGCGTATGCTGCGGCGCAGGTCATCGTCACAGCCGCAGAGCTGTTGTTGTCATTTATCCTGTTCGGCAAACACAGAAAGCCGTACACGGAGCCGAAAGCTGTGCTGCCTTTTGCAGCATTATCGGGGACAGCGCTTCTGCTGTACTTCTCATCGGTATTTCTTACGGAGCTTGCGCTCTTTTTATCGACCTTTACTCACCTCGGAGCAAGGTTCTTTCTCTACATTGCGGCGCTGCTTGTGCTTTGCGTTTTTTCTGCAAGAAAGGGGATTGCGGTGCTCTGCCGCTGTGCGGTGCTGTTTTTCCTGACGGCGGGGATTCTCGATATTTTCGGAGTTTCAATGCTGTCTTTTCGCTTTGATCCCGATAATTTTTCAACATCGTCTCTGCTGTTGTCCGACATTATCGAAGCGCTTCCGTATTCTATGATACAGCTTGTGCCGCTTCCGATCTTTTCTCTGTTTCGTGACAAGCTGCCTGTGCGGGTACGAACTGCGCTGCTGTGGTGGAGTATTCTCTCGGGCGTATTTACGATCGGTACTGCGCTGCTCTCCTGCGGCGCGCTCGGCGCGTATGAAGGCTTCGTCAGATTTCCGATATACGCTGCGTCTCAGACGATCGGCGCAGGCGCTTTCCAGCGGCTCGATATAGTGTTTTTATGCGCCCGTGCGATCGGTATATTCCTGCTTTTGTCGCTTCTTATCTGTGCACTCGGAAGGCTGTGGAACGGCTGCAATGACCGCATATCGGCTTGCTTTGCCGCTTTGTCGGGTCTTGTTTGCTTTTTTGCAATGATATCGCACAGGTTTTGTGAGATCCTGCTTGATCGTCGGGTGATGACAGCGGCGGTCATCCTATCTGTTTTCGTTATACCGCTTTCTTTTGCAATAAAACCCGGGAAGAGCGTTAGAAGAGCTGTGTCCGCCGTGACTGCTTTTTGTATTATCCTTACATCGCTTACCTCGTGCGGCAGAGTGCAGATACAGGACAGAATGATGATAAAGGGCATTGGGATAGACGAAAGAAACGGAGAGCTGCTTTTGACCGTACAGTATATTGACAATTATTCGGACGGTGACAAACAGGAAAACCGGGTGCTGTGTGTGTCCGGGAAGACTGTTTCCGAAGCAGTGGGGCGTATCCGTGACAGCTCGGGCAGCGAGCCTTTCCTCGGGCAGAATACTGCGATCGTTTTCGGCCGTGATACGGCGGACGGCGACAGAATAGGCGCGCTGCTTGATTACTTTATCAGATACAGTGAATCACGCCCGACCGTCAGACTTTATATAAGCACTTCATCGGCGTCTGATATCCTTAATTTTTCTCAAAACGGCGAGATAGTACCGATCGACCATATCACAGGTATCTCACCCTCTTCTTCCCGTAATGACAACCGTTTCACCGTTCTCAGCATGGCGGATCAGTTGTCCGATAAGACCGACACTCCGACCGCCGCAGCTTTGTCGATCAGCGCAAATGCGATACGGCTTGGCTCGGCTGCGTATCTGACGGAAAACGGAGCAGAATTTCTTTCGGCTGACGATTACCTTGTGTTTTGTCTGCTGCTCGGAATTGACAGCGAAACAGTACTCACGGTAAGCGGTATTACCTGCGAGATAACAAAAAGCTCCCCGAAAATAAAGTCGATATACAGTGACGGGAAGCTCTCGTTTGATATAGAAGAGTCGGTGCAGATGACCGTGCTTGAAAATCACAGCGGCATTTCAAGCTATGATGCGCAGACAGCGTTTGAAAATGAACTTAAGCGGCTTTCTTATAATGGTGTTTACAATATGATAAACAAAAACGGCTGCGATATCTACGGCTTGGGCAGGAAGCTTTCAAGAGATGAACGCTCCTGTATACAGGATAAAGCGGAATACGGCAGACTGCTCAGAAGCGCAGAGCTTTCCGTAGCAGTCCGCTGCAGGATAGTCGAAGCCAAGGCGCTTTCATAAGGGCAAAAAAGATCCCGCCGAAAATGCTCTCGGCGGGATCGGATAAGTTATCTCTTGATTATTAAGGAGACACTGATTAAAGCGAGTGCTCATATTGCGCCGTCAGATTTTTAGGCAAATTGTTTGAAAAAACCGAAGTAATACTGA
>ONIC01000081.1 GCA_900317815.1 uncultured Eubacteriales bacterium
CAAGGGAGTTGAGTGCAATATGACGAAAAGATGCAAGCAAGATGAGTGCTCAGTCCGAAGGACGTGATTTAATCAGTGGCTCCTTAGTACAAGTTCCGAATTGAATTTAGTTGTTAAGTATGCGGAAGCCTGCTTCCGAAAGAGCCGTGCGTACTTCCTTGATGTGCGCTCTGTCCTTAGTTTCAAGCTCTATACGGATAATGCAGGAATTGATGTCGCTGCCCTTCTCGGCGTGCTCGTAGTTGACCGATACGATATTCGCGCCGACTTTTGCGATGATCGCCGACATATCACGGAGCTGACCGGGCTTGTCTGTGAGCTGGATCGAGAGCTTTGCAAGTCTTCCCGACTTAAGAAGACCTCTGTCGATGATCCTCGAAAGGATCGTAACGTCGATGTTGCCTCCCGAAACTACGCATACCGTGTTCTTTCCCTGAACCGGGAGCTTGTTGAACATAACAGCCGCTACCGAAACTGCGCCTGCGCCTTCTGCTACGAGCTTCTGATTTTCCATAAGCGCGAGGATAGCGTTTGCAGTCTCATCGTCAGTTACAGTTACGATGTCGTCTACATACTGGCTGCATATAGCGAAGGTGTTTTCACCCGGCTGCTTTACGGAAATACCGTCGGCAAATGTCCGAACGGAATCGAGCGTAATGATCTTGCCCTCCTTGACGGAGTTGTACATGGACGGAGCTCCCGCTGCCTGAACGCCGTAGACCTTGACATCGGGTCTGAGCATCTTTACTGCGTATGCGATACCCGAAATAAGTCCGCCGCCGCCGACAGGGACAACTATCGCTTCAACATCGGGATTCTCGTTTAAGATCTCGATAGCAATAGTTCCCTGACCTGCAATAACATAATCGTCATCGAACGGGTGAATAAAAGTATAGCCCATTTCGTCGCGAAGCTGGATAGCGCGCTGATAGGCATCGTCATAAACGCCGTTGACAAGCTCGATCTGAGCGCCGTAGGAACGGGTAGCCTCGACCTTTGAGATCGGGGCGATATCGGGCAGACAGATGACCGACTTGATATTGTGTCTCTGAGCCGCCAGAGCGACACCCTGAGCGTGGTTTCCCGCGGAACAAGCGATAACGCCTCTCGCCTTCTCCTCCTCGGTTAGACGCGAAATTTTATAAGCTGCGCCTCTGACCTTGAACGAACCCGTGATCTGAAGATTCTCGGGCTTTATAAAGAGATCGACCTGCGGGTTGATCTTCGGAGCGCGGATAAGCTCCGTATTTCTGATGATATTTTTAAGTGCAAAAGCCGCCTGATAAACATTTTCAAGCTGAACCATTTTAAGTCAAGTCCTTTCCCTTTTCTGAAGGAACAGCAAAGCTGTTTTCACTGCGGAGCGGGCATATGCCCTGTATCCCGCATTGGTATATATTGATCAGATCTCGGCGCATACAAGGTCGCCCATCTCGCTGCACGAAACCTTTGTGACGCCCTCGTCCTTGCCTGCGATATCGACTGTTCTGAAGCCCTTGTCGAGCACCTTGTTCACGGCATTCTCGATGTCGTTTGCTTCATCGATCATATCGAACGAATAGCGGAGCATCATAGCAACCGAAAGGATAGTGCCGAGCGGGTTTGCGATATTCTGACCTGCGATATCGGGAGCCGAACCGTGGATAGGCTCGTACATACCGAGAGTAGTCTGTGAAAGGCTTGCCGACGGCATCATACCGATCGAGCCTGTGAGCATACTCGCTTCGTCGGAGAGGATATCGCCGAACATATTCTCGGTCACGATAACGTCGAACTGACCGGGATTTCTGACAAGCTGCATAGCCGTGTTGTCAACGAGAATATCGCTGTACTCAACGTCGCTGTACTCCTCGGAGAGCCTGTGCATTACCTTTCTCCAGAGTTTTGAGGAGTCAAGTACATTCGCCTTGTCTACGGAATGGACCTTGCTGCCTCTCTTACGTGCTGTCTCGAAGGCTACTCTGCCGATGCGCTCTATCTCGTGCTCGGAGTAGAGCATCAGATCCGTTGCGACCGTCTCGCCGTCCTGCTCAAAGGTCTTGTGCTCTCCGAAATATATGCCGCCCGTCAGCTCACGCACGATCATCAGATCAAGGCCGTCCTTGATGCCTGTCTCCTTGAGCGGAGATGCCGATTTGAGCTGTCCGAACATTTTTGTCGGACGGAGATTTGCGAAGAGTCCAAGCTCCGCTCTGACTCTCAGAAGCGCCTTCTCGGGACGCTTGAGCGGGTCGATCGTATCCCACTTGGGACCGCCGACTGCACCGAGCAGAACGCTGTCGCAGTTTTTGCAGCGCTCGATGCCCTCGTCTGTGATCGGAACTCCGAACTTGTCGATTGACGCGCCGCCGATATCTACATAATCCTTCTCAAATGTATGACCGTACTTCTGTCCGATCTTGTCGAGTACCTTCAGTGCCTCGTCAACGATCTCGGGACCGATACCGTCGCCCTTGAGAACTGTGATCTTCTTGTTCATGATTCTCACCTGTCTGTAATTAATTTATAATATTTATGATTTAAGATTTTTTATTTCAAGCAATTATTCAGCGCTGCTCTCCTGTCTTTGCTTGATCGAATTAAGCAGACCGTTTGCTCTGATTATTTCCTTGATGAACTCGGGGAACGGCTGTGCCTGATACTGCTCGCCCTTTGTTTCATTGTATATGATACCCGTATCAAAGTCAACACTTACCGTATCTCCGTTATCAATCTTGTCGCTTGCCTCGGGACACTCGAGGATCGCAAGACCGATATTGATAGCGTTTCTGTAGAAGATCCTTGCAAAGCTCTTCGCAATAACGCAGTCGATACCGGAAGCCTTGATAGCGATAGGAGCGTGTTCTCTCGACGAGCCGCAGCCAAAGTTTGCGCCGCCGACCATAATGTCGCCCTTATTGACCTTGTTGACGAACTGCGCGTCGATATCCTCCATGCAGTGCTTTGCAAGCTCGCTGTGATCCGCCGTGTTCAGGTATCTTGCGGGAATGATTACGTCGGTGTCGATGTTGTTTCCGTACTTATGAACTAAACCTTTTGCGTTCATATCTATATCCTCCGTTTATTCAGACGTTTCTCGGGTCGGTGATAACTCCCGTGAGTGCGCTTGCAGCCGCTACAGCGGGGCTTGCAAGGTAGATCTTGGAAGTAATGTGACCCATTCTGCCGACAAAGTTTCTGTTTGTCGTCGCCACTGCGACCTCGTTCTCTGCGAGGATACCCATGTATCCGCCGAGGCACGGTCCGCAAGTCGGAGTTGAAACGGCGCAGCCTGCTTCCATGAATGTCTCGATGTAGCCGGCCTTCATTGCCTCTCTGTAGATCGTCGGAGTTGCGGGGATAACGATGCAGCGGATACCCTTTGCGATGTGCTTTCCTTTGAGGATCTCTGCGGCGATCCTGAGATCGGAGATCCTGCCGTTTGTGCAGGAACCGATAACTACCTGATCTATCTTAACATCAGAGAGATCTGCAGCGTCTCTTGTATTCTCGGGAAGATGAGGACAAGCGACAGTCGGCTCGATAGCGCCGAGGTCGATATTGATAACGCGCTCATACTCTGCGTCGTCATCTGCCTTATAGACCTTGTACTCGCGGTCAACTCTTTCGTTTACATAAGCGAGCGTCTGATCGTCCACCTCGAATATACCGTTCTTTGCGCCTGCCTCGATAGCCATATTGGAGATACAGAGCCTATCGTCTACGGAAAGCTCCGAAACGCCCTCTCCTACAAACTCCATCGACTTGTAAAGAGCGCCGTCAACGCCGATCCTGCCGATGATGTAAAGGATAACGTCCTTGCCCGACACGAAGGGCTTGAGCTTGCCTGTGAGATTGAACTTGATAGCCTCGGGGACCTTGAACCAAGCCTCGCCCGTTGCCATGCCTGCTGCCATATCGGTGCTTCCGACACCTGTTGAGAATGCGCCGATAGCGCCGTATGTGCAGGTATGGGAATCTGCGCCGATAACGATATCTCCGGGCGCTACGAGTCCCTTTTCGGGAAGGAGCGCATGCTCGATGCCCATCTCACCGACATCAAAGTAGTTGTCGATGTCGAACTTGCCTGCAAAGCAGCGGCACTGCTGAGTCTGCTGAGCTGCCTTGATATCCTTGTTAGGCACAAAGTGATCCATGACCATAGCGATCTTTGACTTGTCGAAAACGCCGTTGAAGCCGTTTTTCTCAAACTCATTGATAGCTACGGGCGTTGTGATATCGTTACCGAGAACAAGACTCAGCTTCACTCTGATGAGCTGTCCCGGTACGACCTTGTCAAGACCTGCGCCTGCGGCAAGGATCTTCTGCGTCATTGTCATACCCATAAATGTACTCTCCTTTTGGTTTATACTAAGGAACTGCCTGACAGATCACGTCCTTCGGCATTTCCCTACCTAAAGATTTTTTATTTTTTTTATTAATATCTTATTATACACCTTTTTGCCGTTTTGGTAAAGGGGAATTTGCAAATTAGTTTGGAGTGCGGAATGTCGGAGCTGCTTCGCTCCCGTCTCTATTATAAAAAGACGCATTATTGTCAGCAGGCGCTGCCTGCTCCACACTTTTTAAAGCGTTTGGTTCTTCGTGTATTCCCTGCGGTTGATAGCCGAGAAAAGGGCATTGACCGAAGAATAGATGATATCATCGTGAACGCCTACACCCCACTCTACATTTCCGTTCTTATCGGTGATCGACACATAAGTTACCGCCTTGGAGTCCGATCCTCTCTCGAGCGCATGCTCTGTATAGGAGAGGTCGGAAATATCAATGCCGAGTTCATGTCTGAGAGCACGGCTGACTGCGGAAAGACGTCCCGAGCCTTCGGCTTCGATCGTTCTGTCCTGACCCTTCACGCCTACCGTCATGGTAACGTGCATACGGCTGCCGTCGGCGTCTGCTTTTCTGAAGACGATATTTCTCAGTTCGATCGGCTTCTTAACATTGATGAACTCCTGAGCGAAGCAGTCGTATACCTCGTTGGGGAGCATCTCCTTGTGATTTACGTCCGAGACGTGCTTTATAAAGTAGCTTACACGCTCGCCGAATGCCTTCGGAAGAACATAACCGTACTGTGACTCGAGAAGGTAGGAAACGCCGCCCTTGCCCGACTGCGAGTTGATCCTGATAACGTCGGTCTCGTACTCTCTGCCGACGTCTGCGGGATCGATCGGAAGATACGGGATCGTCCAGCTTGTAAGGCCCTTTTCCTGGTGCCACTTCTTGCCCTTGGCAATCGCGTCCTGATGTGAGCCCGAGAAAGCAGCGAAGACGAGCGAGCCTGCGTACGGGCTGCGCGCGCTGATCTCCATTCTCGTAACTCTTTCGTAAAGCTCGCAGATAGAGGGGATATCAGAGAAGTCGAGCTGCGGATCAACACCCTGCGAGAACATATTCATACCGAGCGTCACGATATCTACATTTCCCGTTCTCTCTCCGTTGCCGAAGAGCGTTCCCTCTACACGGTCTGCGCCTGCAAGGAGTCCGAGCTCTGTATCCGCAACGCCGCAGCCTCTGTCGTTGTGCGGATGGAGCGATACCTCGATAGCGTCTCTGTAGTTGAGTCTGTCGGACATATATTCGATCTGATTTGCGTAGATATGCGGCATTGAATGCTCGACCGTCACTGGGAGATTGATGATCGCCTTATTGTCGGGAGTAGGCTTTAAGATATCGAGAACTGCGTTGCAGACCTCGAGAGCGTACTCAGGCTCTGTTCCTGTGAAAGATTCGGGAGAATACTCAACGCGGAAGTTGGTACCGTTCTCCTCCTGAAGTCTCTTGATGAGCTTTGCGCCTTCTATAGCGATCTGCTTGATCTCTTCCTTGGACTTTTTGAAGACCTGCTCACGCTGAGCCTTGGAAGTTGAATTATAGAAGTGAACGATCGCACGCTTGCAGCCTTTGAGCGACTCAAACGTCTTGAGGATAATGTGCTCTCTTGCCTGTGTGAGCACCTGTACCGTTACGTCATCGGGGATCCTGTTCTCCTCGATCAGGCGGCGAAGGAAGTTGTACTCAGTCTCGCTCGCAGCGGGAAAGCCGACCTCGATCTCCTTAAATCCGATCTTTACGAGCATATCGAAGAAATCGAGCTTCTCGTCAATGCTCATGGGAACTATCAGTGACTGGTTGCCGTCCCTAAGATCGACCGAGCACCATGTCGGAGCGTGATCTACATACTCCTTCTTTACCCACTTATACTCATTCACAGGCGGGTTGAAATACTGGCGTGAATACCTCTCGTAATTTTTCATAACACTCTTTCTCCTTTTATATTTTTAATTCTTTGTTGAATCGGTTATTTTATTTGGAATGTGGAATGTGGCAAAGTGTGGAGTGTGGAATGTGGAGTGTGGAGTTGTCGGAAACAGCTGCGCTGTTATTATTATAGCGCGCCATAGCTATCGCAATGTGAAGCTATTTTGCCGCGTCTCAGACTATCGTATTTCTCACGATAATATAAATCAAAAGGCGAAGCCTTTCCGATACTATTCACTTTTCACTTTTCACTATTCATTAAGCGAAGCGTTTCACTCCACACTCCGCACTCCAAACTCAAAAAAGGCCTTCGCCCTTTGATGTCAAAAGGCGAAGACCGTATAATCTCCGTGGTACCACTTTTGTTGACTTGATAAAGCCCACTCTTTCGGCGCTAACACGCCAACCTCCTGTAACGGTGAGGATCCGTCCTTCCTAATCTGAAAGCAATCGCTTTACATTTCAGTCGGCCGCTTGGGGGCGAGCTCAACTCACGGGACACCACCGTTTCACACCTGCCAACGGCTCTCTGAAGCGTGTCATCCGAGGTCTTTTACCCCGTCATCGCATTTGTGATATTTATTTGTGAGAAAGCGGCGCTTTCTCGGTTAGTACTTTATATTATATCCTTCCGATCCGAAAATGTCAATAGAAAAATCAAGAATATTTACGATTTTTTGCTTCAATACAGTACATATCAGGTCGGATCGGCGCTCTTTTTGAGTTTCTTTATCTCGGGCAGCTTAGATACTGCTTTTATGATACCGAAAATAAGAGCAACATTGATAGGATACATTACAAGCTCCTTGATACCTCTGACAGACAGCGCCGTCGCGGGCGTAAAGCCGTAGAACAGAACGAACCACAGCGAGCCGAGCAGAACGCTGATAAAAGCCGAGACAACAGCCTGCGTAATGACCGTGCGCAGAACAGTCTGCTTCTCTGCGTAAAAAGCGACACCGTACACAAAGCCGATAAGAAGCATACTGATCGTAAAGCCCGGAATATACGCTCCCATCGGTGCGAGCATAAATCCGATGATATCGGACAAAGCGCCGATAATTCCCGCAGGTACGGGACCATAGAGCATTGCCGCAAGCGCTATCGGGATCATAGTAAAGCTGAGCTTTATGACGTTGGTCCCGAGAAACGTGATGCTGATGTTTCCGAAATACGACAGCACAAGGCAGATCGCCAGAAGCATTGCGCTCACCGCAAGCGCAGTCGGGCTTTTCAGCTCGAGAGCAGATCTGCGGAATTTCTCACCGATTGATACATTTAGTTTCTTCTTCATAATTGACCGCTCCTTTTTCAGAGCCGCTCGGAGAAATAATAAGGCGGCGTAAAAAGAATTACACCGCCGCAAGATCTCTCTCAACAGCGGGATGCAGAACCCAGACCGCCGCATTTCGCGTTCGTTCCGCCGACAACTCCCCGTTCGCCGGACACTCCGTGACTTTTCACACGCCTGAATTCTTACTCTGTTATTTTCCATCGGGTCTCCCCGACTTTCCCATTATACCACACTGTCCGAAATATGTCAAATCCCCCCTGCGGGCGGGCAGTGCCCGCTGACGTATACGCGAACTTGGTTTATCGTATGCCTTGCCTTTAGTGCCGCAATCTTACTTTACAGAAATTCGCCGCATACGCTGTCCATAACGGACGGGCAGTGCCCGCTGACGTATACGCGAACTTAGTTTTTCGTATGCCTTGCCTTTAGTGACGCAATCTTACTTTACAGAAATTCGTCGCATACGCTGTCCATAACGACAGGCGAGCGCCTGCGGGCATTTACGCGGTCTCAGGTTATTGTATGCGTTACTGTCACGCCTTCGATGTTCGCCACTCACTTTATGCTGCGGCAATGATGCGGACGGTGTCTGCTGATATACATACGACGACAGTTTATTTCACGCTTACTTTTTGCACATAGTCTCAGCAATATTTTTAACTAAAAGTATATTTTAGTTATTTGATAGTCCGAATTATTGACAAGCTTAGCGCCAAGATGTATAATCAACATAAGAATTTATAAAACAGGGAGGTATTTATGAAATTTGTACATTTAGGAGATCTTCATATCGGAAAACGGCTTGATTCCGTTCGGCTGATCGAGGATCAGGAACACATACTCAAACAGATCGTTCGTATAATAAAAGATGAAATGCCCGACGCCGTTCTGATCGCAGGCGATGTCTATGACCGAGGCGTACCGCCTGCCGAGGCAGTCACGCTGCTTGACGGATTCATCGTAGAGCTGTCCGAGATCAGACTTCCGAGCGGTAAACCGCTGCAAACATTTATAATAGCGGGAAACCACGATTCACCCGAGCGGCTCTCGTTTGCAAACCTGCTGCTCGGCAAAAGCGGCATACATATATCCCCGATCTACAACGGGAAGATCGAGCCATTTGTGATTGATGACAAGTTCGGTCAGGTCAACATCTATATGCTGCCGTTTATCAAGCCCGTCCACGTCCGAGATGCACTAACGGATATGCACCTTCCCACGGAAACGATCTCTGAAATTGATACATATACCAAAGCCGCCGCAAAGGCGATCGAGCTTATGAATGTTGATGAAACAAAACGCAGCATCATTATATCGCATCAATTCGTACAGGGCGGAAGCCTCGGCGGCTCGGAGACGGTCAGTGTAGGCGGTCTCGATGTGATAGACGTATCCGTTTACGAAAAATTCAACTATGTTGCGCTCGGTCATCTTCATAAGCCGCAGACAATAAAAACTCCGAAGGGAAACAAAAACCTTGTATATTACTGCGGTTCGCCGCTCAAGTATTCATTCAGTGAAACTACCGAAAAATCTGTTGCAGTCGTTGAGATGGACGGTGAAGGCTCGTGCAGTCAGCGATTCATTCCGCTTGTGCCGCTGTTTGATATGAGAACGATAGAGAAATCCTTTGAGGATATCAAGGCATCAAACGAGCACAGCGACGACTATATCCGTGTTGTGCTGACCGATAAAAATGTCAGCTCAAATGTCTACTACGAGCTTCAGACGTTTTACCCGAATCTGCTCAAGGTCATTGCAAAAAACAATCGGAACGCTGAAACCGAGGGTACGATCGGCGCAGACATAACGTCCGAACAGTCGGAAATGGACATTTTCAGACAATTCTTCGAGCTTATGAACGAACGTGAACCCGATGAAGACGAAAGCTCATTCATCGAGACGCTTTTTGATCGCGCAAAAGACAGTCTTATGGATCAGACGATCAATGTCACCGTAACGGAGGGGATCAACAATGCTGCCGACTAAATTGATAATATCCGCATTCAGCTCATACCCGGACAAGACCGAAATCGACTTTGAGAAGCTCGGCAAAAGCGGCGTTTATCTTATAACAGGAGACACGGGCGCGGGAAAATCGACGATCTTTGACGCGATAACCTTTGCGCTGTACGGCTGCGCAAGCGGCTCTAAGGAAAAAGCAACGCTCCGATCCATCTATGCCGCCCCCGAGACAAAGACCTTCGTTGAGCTTTTCTTCGACCACAAGGGAAAGCACTACCGCATACGCCGCACTCTTTCATTTCCGAAAAACGACCCGAAAGCCACGCCGTCCTCGAATGCGCTGCTGTACGAAATTTCCGACAGCGGCGAGCAGAAAAGCCTCAACGCGAACACCTCAATTTCCGGCAATAAAACGTCCGTAAAGGACATACTCGGAGTTGACGAAAAGCAGTTCAAGCAGATCGCAATGCTCGCCCAGGGCGCATTCTTTGACCTTGTCTGCACAAAGTCGGACAAACGCAAGGAGATATTTGCAAAGATCTTCGATACAAGCGTTTACAGAAAGCTCACCGAAATGATCATCAATGAGAGAAAACATGCGAAGGACGCCGTCACAAAAGAAACAATGTATCTTCGCCTCCATCTGCATCGGATCAGCGAAAACAAAGCTCACTCCGGCGAGATAGAAAATGCGTTCCACGACGGAATTGATGCCGAAAACATCGCCTCGGCCTCCGTTGCGGAAGCCGTGCAGATAACCCGGATGATCTTATCCGAAGACAGGGAAGAACAGGAGCGGCTCGAGAAGGCCTTAACCGAGCTGAGCAAGCGTATCGACGAGAAAAAATCACTTATCACAGAAGCCGAAAAAGCAGAAGCTGTCAAGCGTGAACTGGAAGAGAAAACTGCGCTCGGGGATGAACTCGAAAAAAAGAGAGCAAGCGCCGAAGAAGCTGTCGGCAAAGCGACCGAAAACGAGAACCGAATCAAAGAAAACGAGACAAACGCAGCGCTTGAAGAGCACAAGCTCGACAAGTACCGCAAGCTCACCGAAGAAAGATCGGATAAGAATTCGCTCGAGCATTCTCTTGCGGAAAACAAAACTCAATTTGAAGAAATAAAAAACGAGCGGTCGAAGCTTTCACAAAAGCAAGAGGATCTTAAAACGCAGATCGAAGAGCACAGTAACGCCGAGACAGATCTGGCAAACGCAAAGAACGATCTTGACAAAGCCAAAAAGCAAAGCAGCTCCGTAAGGGAGCTTGAAAAAACATACTCAGCAGCCGACGAATCCAAGGCGAAATACAGCGCTGCCTGCAAAGAGTTTTTATCTGCGGAAGCTTCGGCGCTCGACAAACTCCGCGAGTATTACACATCCGAGGTAGGCGCTCGTTTTGCCTGTGAGAAAAAGCAGTCCGAACTTGCCGATGAGGCAGCAAGCTGCGCACAGGATATCTCCGCTCTTGAACAAAAGATCGAGTCTCTTGCCGATGCCGAGACAGTAAAAGCGGAATGTGAAAAGCAGTGTGAAAGGATCAGGCTTGACAAGGACGCTCTCGACCGCCTCAGCGTATCGGTAACGGAGCTTAAAGTCTCTCTGGCTTCCAAAAAATCATATTACGAAAAGTATTTACAGGCAAGAAGCAAAATGGAAGCTGCTATGACGCACTTCAACAATCTCAGCGATGCTCTTCGCGGAAACGAGATCTGGGGTATCGCATCAATGCTCACAGAAGATGCGCCATGCCCCGTCTGCGGATCTTTCCATCACCCGAAGATCGCCGAAAAGCCTCTGAACGCTCCCACTAAAGAAGAAGTCGATCATGCCCGCGCACTATATGAAAAAGAAAGAGAATACTGCGATCGTCTTTACTCCGAACATTCGAAACTCGAGGGACAGGTAAACTCGAAGATGCAGACTGTCACGACCGAGGGCAGGCGGCTTATGGGCGAGGAATTTACCGCAGGGCTTGCGCAGGATCATATCGGGCACGAACAGACACGGCTTTCCGAACTTTCAAAAAAAGCCGAGGAAGCTCTTGAAGAAGCGCAAAAAAACGTTTCGCTTAAAAGCGATTATACCGAAGAAGTGTCACGGCTTCGCATATATGACAAGAAGCTCGCTGACAGGTCAAGCGCACTTACAGCCGAACTGAGCCGCCGGAAAACGCTCGTATCAAACGCCCTCGACTCACTAAAAAAGGCTGTCGCAGAGATCGAAAAAAAGCTCGCCTCAATCGGGCTTGACCCGTCGGAATATGAATTTGACAAGCATATCCCCGCAGAGGTTGACACGGGAGAAATAATTACAAACGATACTGCCGAAAGATCGAAAAACCGCTGCGATGAAGCATGCCGTGCCTCCGACAGCGCGCACAGCAAAGCCGGAACTTGTTACCGCTCGTATGAATCGAGCCGCACGCGCCTTATTGAACAGTACAGGATCAATTTCGGTACGGACATTTCAGGCAAGACCGCTTCCGAGATAGGAGAGCTTATCACTCGGGCACATAACAACGCTGTGACAGGCGAATCGGAAGCCGAGGCAAATTATAAAGCTGCGCTTGAAAAGAAAAACAGACGTGATGCTCTTATAATGGAATCGGCGGATGCCGAGGAACAGATAAAGATGCTTGACAAGAGGTCGGACGAACTCAAAGAAACAATTCTGCGCGAAGATGCCGCACTTAAAAACTGCGAAAAAACTATAGAGGAGCTTGAAAAGGAACTTCGTTTCCCGTCGGAGAGCGAAGCAAAAACATACATTGCAAAGCTTCGAAGCGAGGCAGCGGCAATGAGGAACGAGATTGAGGATGCGAAAAGAACGCTCGAAGAGATCGTGACAGAACTTACAAGAACTATCGCGGCAGCTTCTCAGCTCAGGAAAAGCCTTGATCGGAATACGGCGGCAAACGCTGACATCAACGCCGAAAAACTGATTCTTTCCGAACTCGACGAACAGCAAAGGAAGGCCAACGATGAGCTTAGTGCGGTCAGGACACGTCTTAAAGACAACTCCGGTGCACTCACGGATATAGACGTCACCGAAAGGAAGCGGGCTAAGGCACAAAAACACTTTGACATGGTTGAACGGCTCTACAAAACAATTACAGGAGATCTTACGGGAAAACAAAAACTGAGTCTCGAAACATTCGTACAGCTCCATTATTTCGACCTTGTTATTAATAACGCCAACGAACGTCTCAGTCAGCTCACAGACGGACAGTACGCTCTCAAGAGAAAGGATACTGTATACGACCTCAGAAAGAATTCGGGACTTGAGCTCGATATCATTGACTACAACTGCATCGATCCCGAACTCAGAGTACGCGATGTTACTTCTATTTCGGGAGGCGAGAAATTCAAAGCAGCGATATCGCTCGCCCTCGGACTTTCCGACGAGATCATGAAGAATACGGGAACGATCAGCTTTGATACGCTTTTTGTAGACGAGGGCTTCGACACACTTGACGCAAACTCCCTTGATCTTGCGCTTCGCCTGTTTGACAAGCTGTCGGGTGACGATAACCGCCTGATCGGTATAATCTCTCATGTAGAAGGTCTGAAAAGCAGCATAGACAAGCAGATCATAGTTACGAAGAAGGGAAACCGCGGCAGCAGCGTAAAAATACAGTTATAGGACTGATGATAGTATGAAAAAAATCGCAAAGCCGATCATAGAGCTTTCAAACATCTGCCGAAAGGACAAAAAAGGTACGATAGACAGACTGAGTCTTTCGCTGACGGGCGGAGACTGCTTTGCGGTCGTGTATCGTAACGATGATAACATCGAGCTGCTCTTTGAGATCTTTCGCGGCAGAGTCGCCCCGACAAAGGGCAAGATCTTTTTCAAAGGCGATGATGTAACGGGCATAAGGAATGTTTTCGGCGTAGTTTCAAAAAAGCCTGTAATGCCGAAGCTGAAAAATGTCGCGCAGTTTGCCGCTGCCCCCGTTATCAGGCGCGGTCTGTCAAGGAGCATGAGCGACGTGCTCGTTCGAAAAGAGATAAAAGCATTCGGAATTGAGGAGCTTGCAGACGAGTCCTGCACGAAGCTTTCGGAAGAGGACGCAATGAAAGCGGCGATTTTTTCCGCATATATGTGCTCGCATGAGCTTGTAGTTCTCAACGAGCCTCAGGAGTCGCTCAGCGACGCCGCAAACTGGCTGTCAGGACTCAAGGCATCATCGACACTGTCACTTCTGATATTCACAAAGGACGCAGACTTTGCAGTCGAGATCGCAGATTACGTTATGGTCACTGACAAAAACACATCGTCAAGCGGGATAATCGCAGTTGACAAAAATAAAAAAGCCCGCGCAAGAGAACAGCTTGCGGAGCTTTTGAAAGGTCGGTAAAACACTGCATTAGAACAAAAGCAGCCGAAAATCGGATAAGGATATCCGAGTCGGCTGCTATATTTTTATGCTGAATTTTTTACTTACGGATCATACCATTGCTGCCTTGATAGCTGCCATCAGCTCATCGTAAGTTTCGAATGCGGGAAGCTCGGGGTTGTCCGCCTTGATCTTGTCGGTGCTCTTGAAAAGGAAGCCCGCCTTGCTCGCCTTTATCATACCGAGGTCGTTGTAGCTGTCGCCGCTTGCGATAGTCTCGAAACCGATTGACTGGAGAGCCTTTACCGTCGAGAGCTTCGACTGCTCGCAGCGCATCTTAAAGCCTGTTACCTCGCCGCCTTCTGCTACCTCAAGAGAGTTGCAGAAAATAGTCGGCATACCGAGCTTCTTCATGAGCGGAGCTGCAAACTGTGTGAAAGTGTCGCTGATGATGATGACCTGGCAGAGCGATCTGAGCTCATCGAGGAACTCTTTTGCGCCCGGCATCGGATCGATCGTTGCGATAACGTCCTGTATCTCCTTAAGACCGAGACCGTGCTCCTTGAGAATGGCGATCCTGTACTGCATGAGCTTGTTGTAATCAGGCTCGTCTCGAGTCGTCTTCTTGAGTTCGGGAATACCCGATGCCTCAGCAAATGCGATCCAGATCTCGGGAACGAGAACACCTTCAAGGTCTAAGCAAGTAATGTACATTTTCATCAAATCCTTTCGGTTTTATAAAAACTGGAAAAGCCGCAGAAATCACACAACTTTTTTCAGTTCGTCAACAATGTTTTCGAGAATATCAGACACATCATACTCAAACATATTGTCAAACAGCAGTATCAGATTCTCCTCAAAATTGGCAGGAAGGATCTTGCAGTCACGTTTGCAAAGCTGCACAAGTCTCTTCTCTCCCGGGTGGGTCATCTCATTGACAGCGAAAATCACATCAAAGTAGCTTTCGAGAAAGGCTGCCGTTCGATGATTTACGCTCACAAAATCATGGCGGTAGTAAGCCTTTGTGATCTGCTTGTCATAAGACGGGATAAAGCCGTGGAGCAGCTCCATATTCTTCTTGATGATCGCCGCCTTCAGTTCACGGGGATAATCGCACTGAGCACGCTCGACAAGCTTCGTCAGCCTGCCGCTTTTGTCGAAGATAATGCTGCTTGTTCTGATGTTGTGCCAGAAGCAGGTCGAGTAGCCGTTTCGCGCGATATGACTGTCAAGCGTCATAGAGAGACCGCGCTCAAAATCTTCGATGCGTCTGTAAATGATGTCAACGTATGTCCCGTCCTTTAATACAACGTTGTCCTCGCTCTCAAAGTACTTATTTCCGATCTCCGCATACGAGCACAGCGGCTCAATAAACTCTCTGCGTACATCGTCGGTTATCAACTCATCACAGTAAATGTAGATATCATAATCCGACTTTTCATCACTGCTGCCGCTTGCTCTCGAGCCTGCAAGCGCAAGAGCATCAGCTCCCGGCATTGCCTTGATCTTATTGTAAAGCTCTTCTATCATCATAACACATCATTTCATCAGGTAGACCATGACAGCCTTCTGTGCGTGAAGTCTGTTTTCGGCTTCCTCGAAGATCTCGTCTGCGTGTGCCTCGAACACCTTTGCGGTGATCTCTTCCTCTCTGTGTGCCGGCAGGCAGTGGAGTACCATAGCATCCGACTTGGCCGCATTCATAACATCATCATTGATCTGATAGCCCTCGAATGCCTGCGCCCTGAGCTTAGCCTCCTGTTCCTGACCCATCGACGCCCAGACGTCCGTTATAACAACGTCCGCATCCTTAGCAGCCGCCTTGGGATCTCTGAGCATTTCGAATTTGTCGCCGAAGTCCTTTGCAAAATCGAGGACCTGAGGATCAGGCTCGTATCCCTCCGGGCAAGCTACAGAGATAGACATACCTGTCTTGAGAGCGCCGACGATGAGAGAATTCATCATATTGTTTCCGTCGCCTATAAAGCACATCTTAAGGCCGTCAAGTCTGCCCTTGTACTCCCTGATCGTCATAAGATCGGCAAGTACCTGACAGGGGTGACAGAAGTCTGTAAGGCCGTTGATAATCGGGATAGTGCCGTTCTCGGCGAGATCCTCCACTTCCTTCTGCTCGAAAGTCCTGATCATGATACCGTCGAGGTAACGCGAGAGTACTCTTGCCGTATCCTGGATAGGCTCGCCCCTGCCGATCTGCGTCTTGTCGCTGGAGAGGAAAAGTGCGGTGCCGCCGAGCTGGAACATTCCGACCTCGAAGCTGACGCGCGTTCTCGTGCTCGCCTTTTCAAAGATCATACCGAGACTCTTGCCCTCAAGGTATTTCTTTTGGATATTGTGCTTCTGCTCGTATTTGAGCTGATCGGCAAGGTTCAGAACATTGCTGATATCCTCACTCGACCAGTCGAGCAGCTTTAACAGATGCTTCATTTTTATCGTCCCCTTTTCTTTATTTAGTGTGAAGTGTGGAATAACGAATACTGTAATCAAAACACGAAGCGTTACCGATATTGTTCATTATTCATTATTCTTTGTTCACTATTTATTATTCGTCAAGCGAAGCGTCCCCCATCGTCTCTTCGATTGAGCGTGCGAGGATCTCAAGGCCTTCGTCAATGTCTTCGTCTTCAATCGAAAGCGGCGGCAGAAGTCTTATAAGTCCCTTTGCGGTAAGAACGAGAAGTCCGTTTTCTGCGCACTTTGCAAGAACATCTCCTGCATTGTCACGCTCAAGAACGATGCCGATCATCATTCCCATACCGCGCACTTCCTTGACGCCCTTCATCTCCTTGATGCGCTCGCGCATATACTCGCCCTTTCTGCGGACTTCGGCGAGGAAGTCCTCTTCGCCGACGATATCGAGGATCTTGAGAGCGCCTGCGCAGGCGATCGGATTGCCGCCGAACGTCGTACCGTTCGATCCCGGTCCGAGAACGTCCTTGAGCTTCTCATTACACAGGCAGGCAGACAGCGGAAGACCTCCCGAGAGTGCCTTGGCAGATGTGATAACATCAGGCTCAATACCGAAGTTTTCATAGCAATAGAGCTTGCCCGTTCTGCCGACGCCTGTCTGGATCTCATCGACGATGAGAAGCAGGTCGTTATCCTTGCAGTACTGAGCGAGATCTGTTACAAACTGCTTGTCAAGCGGATTTACACCGCCCTCACCCTGGATAAGCTCGATCATTACAGCGCAGGTATCTTCTGTCGTGCACTCCTTGATACTGTCCATATCGTTGGCTTTCGCAAAGCTGAAACCCTCGGTAAACGGTGTGAAATGCTTGTGGAAAACGTCCTGACCTGTTGCGGAGAGCGTTGTGATCGTTCTGCCGTGGAAGGAGTTTTCAAGCGTGATGATATGAGTATGCTTCTCACCGAAGCGATCGGAGCCATACTTTCTTGCGATCTTGATAGCGCACTCGTTAGCCTCTGCGCCCGAGTTCGCAAAGAACACCTTGCTGAATCCTGTCTTCATACAAAGCATCTCGGCAAGCTGGATCTGAGTTGTGTTGTAGTAGAGGTTGGAGGTATGCTGCACTCTGTAGACCTGCTTTATGACCGCCTCGCACCATCTGCCGTCGGCATAACCGAGAGCGTTGACGCCGATTCCCGATGTAAAATCTATGTACTTCTTATTGTCGATATCGTAGCCGACAGCGCCCTCGCCTCTCTCAAGAACAACGGGCACACGCTTGTAAACGTGCATCATCGTCTGCTCCTCGGTCTGCTTTACGATATCAAAAACACTCATTTCGTCGAGGTTTTCCTCATCCTTGATATTATCCGACATCATTTCTTCTTCCCTTGTTTCTTCTTTATTTTCGTCTGTACCATCAGACTCTTTTTCTTTGCTTTCCGCATCTGCTTTTTCTTTCTCCGCATCCACACTGCTGCCGTATTCAGGCTTCGCAGCTTTTTTTGCGGCAAGCTCGTCTTCCTCACGAGCATCTTTCATCTTCATAACAGCAAGATAGATCAGAAGCATCAGCAGACATATACCCGTTACGAACGCGCCGTAGATAGTGCCCTGAGTATGATACGTAAATGTGATAGTGTTCTTCGTATTCGCAGGGACCTTGACAAGCATAAAGCCGTAGTCTGCGATCTCGATATCGGCATCCTTTCCGTTTACCTTTGCCGACCAGCCGTGATCGAACGGAACGGAAAAGAATACATACTCCTCTTTTTCTCCGGAATCATACTTCGCCTCAAAGCCTTTTTTGCTTCTCTCGAAATCGTAGACCGAGCTTTTTTTGAGAGCCTCACAATTTCTGACGTACTCATCGCGCGTAAAGTCGTAATCATCGGCATTTACCTGCTCAAGTCCCGCCGCCGTTAAATTGAATACCTGTTCGATAGAGGATACAACGATCGCATCGCACAAAACAAGATGTCTGTACGGAACAGGGATCTGCTCAAAATCGGTATCTACCATAAAGCGCTTGTAGACCGTTCCGATCGGGACAGCATATTCGTTTTCGTAGATCTTATAGCCGTTCCATGTTTTGAGATATTTAAGTCCCGGGATCTTCGGCTGATCGTCAGACTCGATAAGCTTGTACGAGCTTTTTTCGTGTTCAAAATAATACTTGGTGCCAAACGCCGTTCTTGCGCCGTACATACCGAGCGGGAGGTTAGACAGCGTAGTTCTGTCATATCCGAGACCTTTGTACAACTTGTTTATGTAGCTGTTTATCGTACTGTGGAAGCTCGAAAAACCCGGAATTCTCCAGAACATATTTGTGTTGTCTACCTCAACGTTCATCTCTCCCTCGACGATATTTTCAAACTCCGTCAGGAAAAGATCATTCTGGCTTTTCAGATATGCATAATCGTCAGTCTCGAGTGAATCCGCATCATACATATACTTTGAATATATATAACGTGAAACATTCTCGCTTCGCCAGTTCTGTATGTCGTCTATTCCGGTTTCGTCTCCGCTGTGACCGAGATAGCTGTATTTTACGGGATTACCTCCCTTGTACGCCATTTTTTTATCAATAAGATAAGTTGACGCCATCGTAACCACAAGTGCGATCGATACGATAAGCGCCGAGAAACGGCGAAATACGTCTTTGTTCTTTTTGTAAAGCGAAACAAACAACACACACAAGGCAATGTTAATCATCGCCGTTGCTCCGAAATTCCAAAGCATCCCGCTTGAGGCAGTAAGACCGATCTGTGTCTTTTCCAGACCCGATTCTGCAGTATAGCGAACGGGTGTCAGTCCCAGAATAACGATCAGTACCATCGTTATTGCAAGGTTACACACTATCGCCTTTTTCCACTTCGTGGACGGATCCTCAAGCGCCGTGACCGAGCCGAGCGACATCACAAGCAGCAGCATAAAGAACCAGCGCAAGTATACAAAATTCGAGAAAAGCTGGAAGGAACTGTTTAACAAGGGTACGAACATAAACAACGTACAAACTCCGTAGAATACGCGGATCCACTTGTTTTTCTGTTTGTTGAAGATGACAGCAAACACGCCCGCCATGCCAAAGAGCGGCAGATAACCAGTGATCGAAGACCAAGTGTGTTGATAGGGCGGAACATAGATGTCAAGCTGCGCAAATTCAGGCGGCAGGAAGAAAGATATAAAAGTATTGAAATACGCATACCCTGCTTCATACACCCACATATTCCAGCCGTTGAGCGAGTCTCCCGACATTCTGCTGTTGCCCGCTATATGATAGACGGTAGGCAAAAGAATAGCGGTTCCGATACCCGTTCCGATTATCGCCTCAAAGATCAGATAAAGCGTGCTGCGGGAATCCATTTTATAGGAGCCTGTAGCCGCTCTGACGATCCAGAATATCAGCATAAACACTACCTCTGCGATAAAGAGATAGTAGTTGGTAACGGCGCACAAAGCCGCCGCCAAAGCAAAACGCCCCTTCTTTTTATCATAAACGTAAGAATCAAGCGCCGCAGGAAGCAGCGGAAAGAACGCCATAGCATCTATAAAATGGAACACCATATTGTAGATCGCAGCTCCCGAAAAAGCGTAGAGCATAGCGCCGATCACCGCATTGTTCTTGTTCTTCGTGTATCGTCTCAAAAAGAGATACGCTGTAAAAGAAGAAACGCCGAACTTGAATATAGTAAGCGGTCCCATAACGTAGGGCACCGCTTTGCCGGGAAACAGAAGCAAGAACAGGAAGAACGGGCTTCCAAGGTTGTAGAAGCTGTAGCTTCCGACAAAGCCGGAGCCTAAGTCCGTGTACCAGTTCCAGCCGACGTCGCCGCTGTGGATCGAATCTACCATAAGCTGATAGAACGGTATCACCTGGAAATTATAATCACCGTAATACAGGTACATACCGTGATCCTTTATTATACTCGGCACGATGAACAGCGCAGCGATGAGCATTCCCCATAAAAAGGCTTTCAGTCCGTACCGCTCGCGCCGTTTCCCCTGCCTGAGGCTTTTTTCTTTCATATTTTCGATCACTCCAAAAATAGTTTACGCCCGTCAGCAAGGCGCGCTTAATCAGTGGTTCCTTTATTCATACAGGAAAAGACATAAACATCGTCACGCTTTTCCCAGCCCATTGCCGTCCAGAAACTCTGACCGAGGCTGTTGTCGGTATAGCAGAAAATATGGGTTTTTGCGATACCCGCATCTGCAAGCGTTGAGATCGCGCGCTTTGCCATTTTCATTCCGATCTGATGGCGGCGATATTCGGGAAGTACCGCCATGTGGTGGATAAAGCCTCGTCTGCCGTCATGACCCGCAAGCACCGTACCCACGATTTTTCCGTTTATCAGCGCTACCTGCGACATACCGGGATTTCTATCAAGATAGAACTCTATGCTCTCACGACTGTCCGCGTCCGACAGTGCTCTTTTCGTTGTGATCTGCCACATAGCAAATATCTCGTCGTAATCCTCCGCCTTCATCGGGCGAATGACGATCTCAAATTCCTGCATAACCGATAATTCCCTTCAAAATTAATAGAACATCGTTCCGATACCTTCTGCCGTGAGCATCTCGATAAGTATCGAGTGTGGTATCCTGCCGTCGATGATATATGCTCTCGAAACGCCGCGTCTGACAGCCTCCACGCAGCAGTCTATCTTCGGAATCATACCGCCCGAGATTATACCCTCGCGCTTGAGCATCGGCACTTCCGATACATTGACGCTCGGTATAAGTGTATTCTCGTCATCCTTATCTCTCAGCAGGCCTCTGATGTCCGTCATAAGGATAAGCTTGCACGCTCCGAGCTCCGCCGCGATACGAGAAGCCGCAATATCGGCGTTGATATTGTAGACCTCGCCGCCCTTGCCGCTTGCGATCGTCGAAATGATCGGCACGAATCCGTTGTTGATAACATCGGAAATAACCTTCGGGTTGACCTCGGTGATCTCGCCTACAAATCCGATATCCTCGCTCGTGATGAGCTTTTCGGCAATGAGCATCTTGCCGTCGAGACCGCACAGACCGACTGCGGGAGCGCCCGCTTTCTGAAGGTGCTGTACAAGGCTCTTGTTGACCTTTCCCGCAAGCACCATCTGAACGATGTCTATAGTCTCCTGATCGGTAACTCTCAGACCGTTTACGAAGCGGCTCTCCTTATTTACCTTTTTGAGCATCTCCGTGATCTCGGGGCCGCCGCCGTGAACGAGCACAACGTTGATGCCGACGAGCTTCAGAAGCGCAATGTCGCTCATAACGGCTTCCTTGAGATCCTCGTTTATCATAGCGTTTCCGCCGTATTTCACGACGACGGTCCTGCCGTAGTATTTCTGGATATAAGGCAGCGCCTGCACAAGTACGTGCGCCTTTTCAGCATTTGAAATATTCATAATGAACCCTCTTTAAATTAAAGTGTGGAATATGGAAATTCGGAAACGCATCGCGTTTTTATTATTTTTCTCCCCGAGCGTGTATAAATGACATAAATTTTACATTACATTTCACAAATTGCAGGCGCGCCGCGCGGTTATGTGATAATACACGTCACTGACTACTCGCGCGTAAATGCCTGCGGGCGCGTGCCCGCTTATGTGCGGTAGTCGCCGTTTATTCTCACGTAGTCGTACGTAAGATCGCAGCCGTATGCCTCCGCCTGACCGTCGCCGTCGTTGAGATCGACCGCTATCGTGATCTCGTTTTCGAGAAGTATCTGCTTTGCGAGCTCCTCTGAGAAATCAACGCCCGCGCCGTCCTTGCAGACGAGTATCTCACCCGCTTTCGAGCAAAACGAAACGTCTACCTTTTCAACATCAACGTTGCAGCCCGAATAACCGATCGCACAGAGAACACGTCCCCAGTTGGCATCGGCGCCGAAGATAGCAGCCTTGACAAGACTGGAGCAGATGACTGCTTTAGCCGCACCCTTTGCGTCGGAGTTGGTCTTTGCGCCTTTGACCGAACAAACGATCAGTTTTGTTGCGCCCTCGCCGTCGCCCGCCAGCTTCTTTGCCATCTTTTTGCACAGAGCAGTGAGCGCTTCGGTAAAGGCTGCATAATCAGCATTTCTGGTCGTTATCTCCTCGTTGCCCGCCTTTCCGTTTGCAAGAATAGCAAGCGTATCGTTTGTGGAGGTGTCGCCGTCAACGCTGACCATATTGTAGCTGACCTCGACAGCCTCGCGCAGCGCCGACTGAAGCATCTCGGCAGAGATCGCAGCATCGGTCGTCACGAAGGAGAGCATCGTACCCATATTTATATGTATCATACCGCTGCCCTTTGCTATAGCGCCGATCGTTACGGTCTTTCCGTCAAGCGTCAGCTCGACAGCCGACTCCTTTTTGACCGTGTCGGTCGTCATAATAGCCTCGCAAGCGTCCGAGCCGCCGTTCTCGCTCATAAGCTTTGCGATCTCCGGAACTGCCTTCTCAAAAGGCTCGATAGGCATAACCTGACCGATAACGCCCGTTGACGCTACGATCACATCATCTGCCGATATGCCGAGATTTTCGGCGGCAAGCTCAGCCATGCGCTCGGCTTTCTCGATACCGTCGGCGTTGCAGGTGTTTGCGTTGCCGGAATTTGCGATAACAGCCTGAGCTACGCCGTTTTCGATATGCTTTTTTGTAACGAGTACCGCCGCACTTTTCACGAGGTTCTTCGTGAATACTGCCGCTGTTGTACACGGGACATCGCTTGCGATCATCATAATATCACGCTTGGTCGTGTTCGAAGGTTTGACCGATGCGATTACGCCCGCTGCCTTGAAGCCCTTCGGAGAAGTGACCGTGCCGTTTTCTAAAAATTTCATAGTATCACCTCATCAGAACGCCGGGGGTGTCATCATAAGACCCGTCGTCTCGGGAAGCCCGAAAATGATGTTCATATTCTGTATAGCCTGACCTGCCGCGCCCTTGACCATATTGTCGATTGCCGAAGCCGCAACAAAGGTGCCTGTCCTCGGATCGGTAAAGATGGAAACGTCGCAGTAGTTCGAGTACTTGATATTGTGGATATCCGCAACCTGACCTTCGGGAAGAAGACGAACAAACGGCTCGTCCTTGTAGTACTCTTCATAAGCCGTTCTGAGCTGCTCCTTGGTAACGCCTTCCTTCAGTCTTGCGTAACAGGTTGCAAGAATTCCTCTGTTTACGGGAAGCAGGTGCGGAACGAATGTGATCCTGACATTTTCCTTGCCCGAGAGTTTCGAGAGCGTCTGCTCGATCTCGGGGGTGTGGCGGTGAGACGCTACCTTGTACGGGTGGAAGCCCTCGTTTAAGTCGGGATAGTGAGTACCCTGAGAAAGCCCTCTGCCCGCGCCTGTAACTCCGCTCTTGCAGTCAGCGATAATGCCCTCCATCTCTATCAGACCGTTGACAACAGCAGGCGCAAGCGCAAGCGGAACACACGTTGTGTAGCAGCCGGGATTTGCGATCAGCTTTGTTGTCTTGATCTTATCTCTGAAAAACTCGGGCAGACCGTAGACCGCCTGCTCGTGGAGCGACTTATCTATAAAATTGCCGCCGTACCACTCGTGATACTCGTCCTCGCTTTCAAGTCTGAAATCGGCGCCGAGGTCGATGAACGCTTTGCCCTCGTTTATGCACTTTGCGCCAAGCTCCTGAGAGAGTCCGTGCGGAAGAGCCGCAAAGATAACGTCACTCTTCTCAACGACAGCATCGGCATTTTCGCAGACCATATCGTTAATGCAGAAGTAAGCGGGATATACCTCGCTCAGCTTTTTTCCTTCAAACGAAACGGAGCTGACTGCTGCGACCTCTGCCTCGGGGTGCGCATTGATAAGTCTTACAAGCTCCGCTCCCGCATAGCCCGTAGCTCCGACTATTCCAACCTTTATCATAGTTTTCATTCCCTTCAAATTGCCTTTATCAGATCAGCGGTTCCTTAATAAACCGCACGCTTTAGTCAAAAGCGCATCAAATGCTTTATGTTGAATTTCTTACTTATTTTCTGTATTCTTACCTGTGATATAATTCTTCACTCTCTGCGCATTTGCCCTTACGTTATCAGGGCACGGACCGCCGCGTGACTTGCGCTCGTATGCGCACTTCTCAAGACCGATCGCTTCATAAACGCCTTCATCGAATATATCGCAGACCTTTTTGTATTCTTCAAGCGGCAGCGTTTCGAGCGTGCAGTCCTTCTCTATGCACAAAGCCACGATCTCGCCCGTTGCCTTGTATGCATCGCGGAAAGGAAGTCCTTTTTTTGTGAGATAATCGGCGCAGTCTGTCGCATTGATAAATCCGCCCGCAGCCGCCTTTCTCATATTCTGCGGGAGCACCTTCATAGTGTCGAGCATTGGAGTAAATGCGGTAAGACACATTTTTACCGTATCGACCGCGTCGAAGATCGCTTCCTTATCCTCCTGCATATCCTTGTTGTATGCAAGCGGAATACCCTTCATTACGGTCAGCAAACCCATAAGGTCACCGAAAACTCTGCCCGATTTGCCTCTGACAAGCTCTGCTATATCGGGGTTTTTCTTCTGGGGCATAATGCTCGAACCTGTCGAAAATGCATCGTCAAGCTCGATGAACTTGAACTCGTGGCTGCACCACATAATGATTTCCTCGGAAAATCTTGACAGGTGTACCATCACTATCGACAAAGCGCCCGCAAGCTCGATGCAGTAATCTCTGTCCGAAACACCGTCGAGAGAATTTTCCGCAATACCCTCAAAATCGAGAAGCTGCGCCGTGATCGTTCTGTCTATCGGGTAAGTAGTGCCTGCAAGAGCGCCGCAGCCGAGGGGCATTACATCCATACGTCTCTTGCAGTCGGAAAGTCTGTTGAGATCGCGCAGGAACATCTCACTGTAGGCGAGCAGATGATGTCCGAAGGTGATCGGTTGTGCTCTCTGCAAATGAGTATAGCCGGGCATGATCGTCTCGGAATATTCCTCCGCCTTTTGGCATAAAACAAGCACCAGGCTCTCAATAAGCGATGTGATCTCGTCTATCTGTTTTTTCAGATACAGTCTGAGATCGACAGCTACCTGATCGTTTCGGCTTCTTGCCGTGTGCAGGCGCTTGCCCGTATCGCCGAGACGCGCGGTCAGCTCGCCTTCGATAAATGTGTGTATATCCTCGGCTTCCATATCTATCGAAAGCTTTCCGTTCTCGATGTCCTCAAGGATACCGCGAAGGCCCTGTCCTATGGCTTCGGCGTCCTCCTTCGTTATAATGCCGCATTCACCGAGCATTTTTGAATGGGCGATGCTGCCCTCTATGTCCTCTCGATACATTCTGCTGTCGAATGAGATCGAGGAATTGAAGTCATTTGTCGTTTTGCTCAATGCCTTCTGAAATCTGCCTTTCCACAACTGCACGATCTTTCACCTCGTAAACAAAAAATTATGATTCTATGGAGACACTGATTAAAGCGAGTGCTCATATTGCGCCGTCAGATTTTCAGGCAAATTGTTTGAAAAAACCGAAGGTTGCGGGTCTCCGGTGGAGACCTCTGCGAAGCAGAAGCACCGACCGAGGCGGCAGCCGAG
>ONIC01000145.1 GCA_900317815.1 uncultured Eubacteriales bacterium
GCCGTATAGTAGCGATAGGTGGACTCGAACCGCCGACCTTTCGGGTATGAACCGAACGCTCTAGCCAACTAAGCTATATCGCCATATATGTTCGCTGTTTCAGTGAACAATCAATATTATATCTCAACACGAGCTTTTTGTCAATAGTTTTTTGAAATTTTTTTAGCAGGCGTTTTGTACGGCATTTCCGAAGGTCACGTATGAATAAATCAACCTGCGCGCTCCTTTATCCGAGCCCGCCCATCTGCCTTCGGGTGAAGGTTCTGTTATTCTGATCAAGAAAAGATAAGGCGTTGACCGCCGTCACCGTCTGTCACGGGCGGTAGTATTTTTTTACAAATTCTCTTTTTAAGTTTCCCGTTAATTCTACTAAATTTTCATTTACATATTTGTTGAAATGTGCTATAGTTAGGGTGGATTTAATAGGAAAAAGAACTATATGTAACATTTGGAAAGATTTCGCATTAATATTGGTATAAATATATATTAATGTGATAAAAAGAGGATGTATCCCAGAGGTGTAAACAATGAATCAGTCCTACAAGAAATACTCCGCACTCATTTTCGCCGCTGCCGTCTGTGCCGCATTTTCGTTCGGCGCGTCAGCTGATATTCAGGCTGATAGGCTCTCATCGATCCCTGATATGCCCTATGTAATATCCGATATCAACGATATTCCCGATATGAATACAGAGTACACGGACGAATTCAAGGTACTTGATGCGCCTGTTGCCGCTTATGCGACAACTTCGGAAGAAGTCAGGCTCGAGATAGAGTCCGTTCCCGATATGCTCGTGGTTTTCAGAGTAAATGATATCCCTGATATGAATGTTATCAAGACAGCAAGACCCGCACAGGCACTTGCTGCATCTTTTACGGAAACACAGGATACACCCGAAACGCAGGACACTCCCGAAACGCAGGACACTTCCGAAACGCAGGACACACCCGAAACGCAGGACACACCCGAAACGCAGGATACTCCCGAGACACAGGACACTCCCGAGACGCAGGACACTCCCGAGACGCAGGACACTCCCGAAACACAGGACACTCCCGAAACACAGGACACTCCCGATTCTCCTCTCAAGGAGATCGCATCTCCGCTCGATAACGCCCCCGAGCAGCAGAAGAGAAAGTTTTTCGGCGATATCGACTTTGACAAGCTCATAACTTCCTTTGATGCTCTCAGAGCGCTGCGTATCTCCTTCTTCGGTGACGGAACTCCTCTCGAATGTGAGCTTTCCGATGTAGATTTCGACAAGACAGTTACATCTGCCGACGCTCTCGAAATTCTGAGAAACTCAAACGGACTTTCCGATTCTCTTACAAGTGACGACTCACTTGCGGGTGTAAAGTGGTTCACAGACGAAGACGGCAACATTTATGCAGCGATCGCAGGCGGCTATGATATAACAGGCCTTGTAAACATCGGCGGTTATATATGCGGCTTTGACGATGCTTCCAAGCTCCTTACAGGACAGACGGAAGTAAACGGCGAGATACTCACCTTTACCGACTGCGGCGTTCTTGTAAACGGCTGGCAGGAGACAAACGATGGCATGATGCTGTTTGAAAACGGTAAGCCCCTTGACGGCTGGTTCACGGCTTACGATCAGACCTTCTACTTTGAAAACAAGATTGCTTCCACAGGCTGGAAGGTCATAGACAATAAGAACTGCCACTTCGATGAAAACGGCGTTGCAGCCAAAGGCTTTGTTGAGATCGACGGCAAGACATTCTACTTTGATACGGATCTTGACAACAAGACAGGCTTCGTCAAGATCGGCGGCAAGTACTATATGCTCTATGATGAGGGCGGCTATGCGACAGGCTGGACAGAGATCGGAGACAAGCTCTACTACTTCCTCGATAACGGCGCAGCTGCAACGGGCTGGACAGATATTGACGGCGACAGATACTATTTCATCAGCGAAACTGTTCTTGCAAAGAATGTATGTAATATCAACGGAAAAGAATACAACTTCACTCCCGACGGTGTTTTTGAGACAGGCTTCGTAACAAACGATCTTGGAACCTTTTTCAAAGACGAGTTTGGATTCCCCGAAACAGGATTCAAAACGATTGAGGGCAGTATCTACTATTTCAATGAAGACGGCGTAATGGCAGTCGGTGAAACAAAGATCGGCGGCAGCACATATATTTTCGACAGCAACGGCGTTATGACAACGGGCTGGCTCTCGGAAAGCGCTTATCCTTCATATCTCTCCGACGGCGAGATCGTAACAGGAGAGAAAGAGATCGACGGCACTCGTTACTTCTTTACAGACGAAGGTTTTCTCCGCACAGGCTTGTACACCGAAGGCGGCAATCTGATATACAGAAACGAGTTCGGCTTTATTCAGCACGGTCTTATCGACCTTGACGGAGATGTGTATTTCTTCGGTGAAAACGGCGCCGCTCAGACAGGCTTTGTTACAACAAACAACAAGACGTATTACTTCGGCGACGACTGCAAGATGCTCAGAAATACGACCGTAGGTCTTTACAGGGTAGCCGAGGACGGCGTTTGCTACAAACTCACGACTGTTACAAGAGATACTATAAAGTACAAAGCAGATGATATTATCTCACAAATCGGCACAGATCCCTCCACTCTCTGCTACTATGTTCACAACCACATGGTATATAATTTCGTAAACGAGGGTATGGTATACTCAAACCCCTATGCTGCAGACTGGGCCAACATCGCAGCCTTCGCCGCAAACAGAGGTTACGGCGCATGCTACCACTACTCCGCATTTCTCCACGTTCTTTTCCAGAGAGCCGGCATAAGATCGAGGATCATAGTCGGAACAGGCTACTACACGAGCCTTCACAGCTACAACCAGATCTATGTAAACGGCCAGTGGCTCACTTATGACGCGCTTTATGCGACCTGCGGCGCTTCTACCGCATATATGCAGTCGCTCGGCTATACATATAACCACTTCATCGAATACAGCTACAACTGACAGATATGAATAAGAAACTACAGATCGCATATATCGCCGCATTCCTTGCGGCTTGCGCTGCGCCGCTCGTCTGCCTTCCCTTTGCAAAGACAGACAAAACTGCGGAGAACAGACAGCTTTCTTCAATGCCGAGCTTTCTTGAAGAGGATAATACACCGAACCTCAATTGGAGTTCGCAGTTTGAAACATACTTTTCCGAGCATTTCGCTTTCAGACCGCAGCTCGTAACGCTCGGCAGCCTTATAAAAAGTGAGATCTTTAAAACATCCTCGAGCGAAAAGGTCATTGTCGGGTCAGACGGCTGGCTCTACTTTGCGGAAACTCTCCCCGACTACACAGGAGAAAACGCAATGAGCGAACGCAGGATATATGCCACGGCAAAAACGATAGCGCTCATGCAGGAGCATTTTCAGCTCGACGGCAGACAGTTCCTCTTCTTCTGCGCTCCGAACAAAAACACGGTGTATCCCGATAATATGCCCGCAAGGTATATAAAGAGCACAGCGCCGACCAATCTTGACAGATTGTCTCCCGCGCTCGAATATGCAGGTGTAAACTTCATAGAGCTTGCACCGCTTTTCAAGTCGCAGGACAAAACCCTCTACCTTGAACGAGATTCCCACTGGACGAACGAGGGCGCACTTCTGGCGTACAACGCCGCAGCGGATTATCTTGATATGCCGCACAACGATTTTTCATCAAACACGCATACGACTCAGCCTGTCTGGCACGGCGATCTTGACGGAATGCTTTTCCCGTCGTATGAACACCTGTCGGACCAGGAGATATATGATATAGATTTCACATTTGATTACAGAGGGAGCTTCTCAAGCGAGGACGATCTTCTTATCAAGACCAAAAGCGATTCCGACGGCGGTGCGCTGCTTATGTACCGTGATTCTTTCGGGCGCGCATTTTATCCGTTCGCAGCTCAGAATGCTTCAAAGGCTTCCTTCTCCCGGGCAACTCCCTACAAAACATCGCTCGCAGACGATATAGACGCAAAGTATGTGATCCTCGAGATAGTCGAGCGAAATCTCGGCAGCATTACTGAAGAAGCGCCCGTTATGGACGCACCATCAAGAGAACTCGACATTACCGCCTCTGTAATGGAAAGCGATAAGAACAGCTGCGTTACCGAGCTTAAAAACGGTACGCTTAAGCTCAGCGGCGTTCTTGATGAATCTTATTTCAGCGACCGAAGCGACATATACATCACGCTCGAATCGTATGAAGGTCTCTACGCTTACGAAGCCTTCCCCGTGTGTGACGGCTCTGACTACGGTTTTTCTATGCAAATAAGCATTGAAGATATTCCCGACGGCAATTACGATATCTATGCGTACATCAAAAACGGTGAAGAATACATCTGCACCGGGGTACTTGATGAGATCGCCGTCAAAGGCTGACATTTACAAATCTGAATAAGAAAGGAATTACCAAAACTATGAAAAGACTTATTACTGCGGCGCTCGCAGCAGCGCTTCTCCTGACATGTATGGCAGGCTGCGGCAGCAAGAAAGAAACAACAGACTACGACACAACATCGCGCGTTCTTTACTCGGACGACGATACGGAGACTGAAACAGAGACCGAAGAAGAGGAAGAGACCGATTCCGAAGAGGAAAGCTCCAAGGAAGAGAAAAAGGAGACAGACTCCGAGAAAAAGACTTCCTCCAAAGCTGCATCGAGCAAGAAGGCAACAACTTCCAAGGCAGCGTCAAGCAAGGCTGCATCGAGCAAAACTGCCGTAACTTCTTCCAAGAAGGCAGCGACAACAACATCTTCCAAGGCTGCATCGAGCAAGCCTGCGGATACTTCCTCCGCAGCTTCTTCCTCAACAACGAGCAGCGAGAACACATCTTCCGCAGGCTCTACAGACACGAGCACAGATACAGCTAATGATTCCGACGTAAGATTTGATACCGAGACCGACAGCGAGACAACGTCCGCAGGCAGCTTTGACGAGAGCGCAGACCTCGTATTCTCCTACGGCTCTTACACCGTTATGCTCAATGCGGATATCAACGATGTTCTCCCGAATATGCCCTCCGACTATGAGGAATCATCGGCTCCGTCCTGTCTCTATCCGGGACTTCTCGACAAGAGCTATGACTTCGGCGATTACACGATCAACACATTCCCGACTAAGGACGGCGAGGGCGAATACGTTTCCGGCATCAAGCTCACAGGCAGCAGCGTTTCGACAGAGAAGGACGTAAGAGTAAGTTCTCCGCTCTCCGCTGTATTGGAAACATACGGCGAGGATTATATCCTCATCGGCGGCAGCACCTACAGATATGTTTCGAGCGACGGAAAATCCTTCCTCCAGTTCTACTGTGAAGACGATGTAGTTTCCGAGATCCTGATCTCTCTCGACAGCAGCATGATCGGCTGATAATTATAAGACATTTCTAAGGAGACACTGATTAAAGCGGGTGCTCATATTGCGCCGTCAGATTTTTAGGCAAATTGTTTGAAAAAACCGAAGTAATACTGACGTATTTCAAGGTTTTTGAGGGCAA
>ONIC01000086.1 GCA_900317815.1 uncultured Eubacteriales bacterium
GCAGGCTTTCTCGGAAAACAGTATCGTTGATAACAGAGGTTATGCAGAGCTTTTGAAGGAGACAATGGAGTATTCCAACTGCGGCGGCATCAGGGCGATACTCACGCCGGGCAGATTCAACGCGGCATATTTCGAGCATTCATATTTAGCCGAGCATACCGACTCCGTGCTTGTTCAGAATGATGAGCTGTTCGTTGAGGACAACAAGCTGTATCACCGCACATATTCGGGCGGCAAAACGAGAATAGGCGTGCTTTACAGGCGTATCGCAGACGAATATCTCGACCCGCTGACCTTTCTGCCCGAATCGCTTATCGGCATACCGAACCTTATGGAAGCGTACCGCAGCGGCAATGTGGGTATAATCAATGCGCCCGGCAACGGAGTGGCGGACGACAAGGGTATCTATTACTTTGTGCCGAAGATGATAAAATACTATCTCGGCGAAGAACCGATACTCAAAAACGCGCCGACGTATCTGCCGTTCTACGATGACGATATGAAATACGTGATGGATAATCTGGAAAAGCTCGTCATCAAAGACGTTGCCGAAGCGGGCGGCTACGGAGTTGTGTTCGGCAGCGACCTTACAAAAGAGAAACTGAAGGAGTTCCGCAAAACGATTATTTCAGAACCGAGACGCTTCATCGCACAGGAGGTCATTGATTTTCTCGACCTGCCGATACTTGAAGACGGCGAGACTGTCATGCGAAAAGCAGACCTGAGAGCGTTCGTGCTTTCGGGCGAAAAGACAAAGGTCTGGGCGTCGGGGCTGACAAGGTTTTCCCGCAACCCCGATTCATTCGTAGTAAACTCATCACAAGGAGGAGGCTTTAAAGATACATGGGTACTATCTCGTTAGAACACAGCGACCGCCTTTATTGGCTCGGACGCTACACAGAAAGATTTTTCACTACTATAAAGGCACTCGCAAAGCAGTATGACAAGATGCTCGGAACGGAGCACGGATATATTGATTATCTCGACTACTTCGGGCTTGCCGACACCTACTCGGGCAACAAGGAATTCTTCCGCAGCTTCCTGTTTGACAAGGACAATCCCCATTCCGCCGCGTACAGCTTGGAGCGTGCTTATGATAACGGCATAGTTCTGCGTGAGGAGATATCAACCGAGTCGCTGTCCTTTCTTCAAATGGCGAAGGATACGCTCGATAAAGCGGAAAAAAGCGATAATATTCGCCTTGCGCTGCTGCCGCTCGAAGATATCCTATACGGCTTCTGGGGCTGCGTTAACGAGCATATTTACGACGATGAGATCAGGAATATCATCTACATCGGCAAAACAGCCGAAAGGGTAGACCTTTATATCAGAATGAAGTATCCGTTTGAGGTCGTCAAGAAGGAGTTCATAAGGCTTCTTAAAAACTTGAACCGTGTGCCTAAAAACACGCCGTTTCGCTACAATACAAGGTATCTTTCCGACCTCGTCGTGGCGATTGGAACACAGGACGACTATGACAGAAGCAAGGATATCGCGATAGAAAGTCTGAAGCACTTGTTTGAAAAGCCGGAGGTGGTCGCATGAAACATATAAATTTTTTGTTCTCCACAAAGCTCACATTCGATGATTATGTTCACGATCACAGCTTTGCACTGCGCGTTATTCCCATAGCCGCTTCCTCGCAGAAAAACATCTCTTGTGCGCTGAACATCTCTCCTTTTGTTAAAACGCAGCAGACGACAGACGCGTTCGGAAATAATGTGACGTCGGGCTATTTGGAGGGAAATCACCGTTTCCTCGATTTTGAGATAAAAGGCACCGCCGACGTCGACCACCTGAACTACCGTACAGACTATATGCCCTGTTATCTTTATCAGTCGGAATACACACAGCCCGACGAAGAGCTGCGAGCTTTTTATGCCGGCATAAAGGAAAACTGCATAGGAACTGCACAGGAAAGAGCGGCATATCTCAGCAACATTATTTCCGATACAATAACATATGAGAAAGGCAGTACCGACACGAAAACTACGGCTGCACAGGTGTTTGCGCTGAAAAAGGGCGTATGTCAGGATTTTTCGCATATACTTATATCGCTTCTGAGAATGGACGGTATCGCCGCGCGATATATCGCCGGGCTTGCCTTTTGCGACGGTGAAACTCATTCGTGGGTTGAATATTGGACGGGCGACCACTGGGAGGGCATTGATCCGGCAAACAACTGTCCGATAAGTGACGATTACCTCGTGATCTCACAGGGCAGAGATTTCCGTGACTGTGCGATCGACAGAGGCATCATGTTCGGAAAATATACAAGACAATTGCAGTTAGTCCGAAGCGTGATGTCGTGAAAGGAATGATACCAATGGTTGAAACAGTAGTAAGCATTCCGCTTGCGGTAAACGAAAATCTGAATATACAAAAGCAGCGCATAAAGAACGGCAAAAGCAAAACACGTCTCAGCCTTGTGACGGGCACTCACGGAGACGAGCTGGAGGGGCAGTATCTCGCTTACATGGTCGGCAGCTACATAAAC
>ONIC01000089.1 GCA_900317815.1 uncultured Eubacteriales bacterium
ATAAGCAGGTATGGCGGAATTGGCAGACGCGCATGGTTCAGGTCCATGTGAAAGCAATTTCATGCAGGTTCAAGTCCTGTTACCTGCACCACAAAGCCGTATTGAACGGCTTTTGAATGGCGCTATAGCCAAGTGGTAAGGCAAGGGTCTGCAAAACCCTGATTCCCCGGTTCAAATCCGGGTGGCGCCTCTGAACTGCCCCGTTGCACTGTGCAGCGGGGCGTTTTTTTGTATAATCATAAAGGAGTGAGCAAGGTGTCGGACGGTAAATTTATTCTGAAATCCGATTATGTGCCGACGGGCGATCAGCCTCAGGCGATCGATGCGATCGTAAAAAGCATCGAGAGCGGAAAAAAGGAACAGACGCTGCTCGGCGTTACAGGTTCGGGCAAGACCTTCACAATGGCGAACGTTATTGCAAGGCTCAATCGCCCGACGCTGATACTCGCCCATAACAAAACGCTCGCAGCTCAGCTTTGCAGCGAGTTCAAGGAGTTCTTCCCCGACAATGCCGTAGAGTATTTTGTATCGTATTATGATTATTACCAGCCCGAGGCGTATATAGCCGCAACAGATACATATATCGAAAAGGATTCCTCGATAAACGACGAGATCGACAAGCTCCGCCACAGCGCAACGCTTGCGTTGTCGGAAAGACGAGATGTTATTATCGTTGCGAGTGTCTCCTGCATCTACAGCCTGGGCAACCCGATAGACTACCGTACAATGGTGATCTCGCTGCGACCCGGAATGGAGAAGAACAGGGACGACCTGCTCAAAAAGCTCGTCGAGCTTCAATATGAGAGAAACGATATCAATTTTACGAGAAATAAATTCAGAGTAAAGGGTGACGTTGTTGATATATTTCCCGCGGCAAGCGGAGACAATATAATCAGAGTCGAGTTCTTCGGAGACGAGATCGACACGCTCAGCGAGGTGAACCCTCTGACGGGCGACGTTATCTCGCATCTTCGTCACGCAGCAATCTATCCCGCATCGCATTACATCGTACCGAAGGATAAGATGAACGCGGCGATCAGGGAGATAGAGGCGGAGCTTGAACAGCGTCTCGAATATTTCAGAAGCGAGGGAAAACTGCTTGAAGCGCAGAGGATCGAGCAGCGCACACGCTACGACATAGAGTCACTGCTTGAGATCGGATTTTGTCCCGGTATCGAGAACTATTCGAGAGTTCTCTCGGGCAGAGCGCCGGGAAGTATGCCGTATACGCTGCTCGACTATTTTCCCGAGGATTTCCTGCTGTTTGTGGACGAGTCGCACGTAACGCTGCCTCAGGTGCGGGGTATGTATGCGGGCGACCGTGCGAGAAAGACTAATCTTGTCGATTACGGCTTTCGTCTTCCGTCTGCTTTCGACAACAGACCCTTGAATTTTGACGAATTTTACAGTAAAATAAATCAGGCGGTGTTCGTTTCGGCAACTCCGGGCGATTTCGAGCTTGACAAGAGCGGTATCACCGCAGAACAGGTCATCAGACCTACGGGACTTCTCGACCCCGAGATATCTGTACGTCCGACCGAGGGACAGATAGACGATCTGATCTCGGAGATCAACGACAGGATTTCGAAGGGATTCCGAACTCTGGTCACGACTCTCACAAAGAAAATGGCTGAGGATCTGACGGGCTATCTCGACGAAATGGGGATCAAGGTGAGGTATATGCACCACGATATAGACACAGTGGAGCGTATGGAGATTATCAGGGGACTTCGCCTCGGAGAATTTGATGTGCTGGTCGGAATCAACCTTCTGAGAGAGGGCCTCGATATACCTGAGGTCGCGCTTGTGGCGATACTCGATGCCGATAAGGAGGGCTTCCTCAGATCCGACCGAAGCCTGATACAGACGATAGGCAGAGCTGCGCGAAACAGCGAGGGTTATGTTATAATGTACGCAGACAGCGTCACTCCATCTATGGAAAAGGCGCTGACGGAAACGGCGCGCCGCCGTGAGATACAGATGAAGTACAACGAGGAGCACGGGATCACACCGAAAACGATCATCAAAAAAGTCAGCGATGTTCTCGAGATCTCGACCCACGCCGACGACGACAAGAAATATAAAAAGCAGCTCACACCCGAGGAGAAGATGAAGCTCATCGAGCAGCTCACGAAGGAAATGAAGGCTGCCGCAAAGCTCCTTGAATTTGAACACGCAGCGTTCCTGCGCGATAAGATCAATGCGCTTAAGGGCGGGAATGCAAGAGGTAAGAAGAAATAAGAGTAATATCAAGAAGGGTAATGAAAATGGCAAAAAAGAAAAAACAACCCGAATATGATAACGAAAGTATCGTTGCGCTCAAGGGCGCCGACAGAGTAAGAAAACGCCCCGCCGTTATCTTTGGCTCGGACGGGCTTGAGGGCTGTGAACATTCGTTTTTTGAGATACTTTCAAATTCTATCGACGAAGCAAGAGAAGGCTTCGGCAGAAGCATTACCGTGACGTACTATTCCGATAAATCGGTCGAGGTCGAGGATCACGGACGAGGTATCCCCGTGGATTTCAACCAAGGGGAGCAGAAATACAACTGGGAGCTTGTTTTCTGCGAGCTTTATGCGGGCGGAAAGTACAATAACAGCGAAGGCAATAACTATGAGTATTCGCTTGGATTGAACGGCCTCGGACTCTGCTCGACGCAGTATTCATCGGAGTATATGGACGTTGACATCAGGCGCGACGGTCAGCGTTATACTCTCCACTTTGAAAAGGGAGAGAATGTAGGCGGACTGAAAAAGGAAGCGTACACAAAAAAGGACACGGGAACGAGAATCAAGTGGCGTCCCGATCTTGAGGTGTTCACCGATATAGATATCCCGACCGAATATTTCCTTGACGCTATCCGCCGTCAGGCGATCGTCAATGCGGGGATAAAGTTCATCTTCCGTGTGCAGAACGGGAGGGGCTTCGATACTACGGAGTTCCTCTACGCAAACGGTATTACCGACCATGTCAAAGAGATAGTCGGCGAAGACGGACTGACAAACGTGCAGTCGTGGCAGGCAGAACGTATGGTCAGAGACCGTGACGACAAGCCCGAGTACAAGGCAAAAATGAATATCGCGCTTGCGTTTTCAAACAAGATCAACGTCAAGGAGTACTACCACAATTCGAGCTGGCTCGAGTACGGCGGAGTTCATGAGGCTGCGGTCAGGAATGCGTTCGTATATCAGATAGACTCATACTTAAAGCAGAACGGAAAGTATACAAAGAGCGAGAGCAAGATCAAATTTGCCGATGTGGAAGACTGTCTCGTTATAGTCATCTCCTCGTTTTCAAGCGTTACGTCTTATGAAAACCAGACGAAAAAGGCGATAAACAACAAGGGCATACAGGATGCGCTCGTTGAGGTGCTGCGTCATCAGCTTGAGATCTACTTCATAGAAAATCCGATAGAAGCCGACAAGATCGCAGGTCAGGTGCTTGTGAACAAGCGCAGCCGCGAGAAGGCAGAGAAGACAAGACTCGATATCAAGAAAACGCTCTCGAGCAACATGGATATGACGAGCAGAGTCGCAAAGTTTGTTGACTGCCGAAGCAAGGATACATCGCTGCGGGAGCTGTTCATAGTTGAGGGAGATTCGGCTCTCGGCGCGTGTAAGCAGGCAAGAGATCCCGACTTCCAGGCTATAATGCCGATCAGAGGAAAGATACTCAACTGCCTGAAGGCGGACTACGGAAAGATTTTCAAAAGCGAGATCATAACAGACTTGCTCAAGGTGCTCGGCTGCGGAGTTGAGGTCTCGTCAAAGCAGAACAAAAATCTATCGCTCTTTGATCTCGATATGCTGCGCTGGAGCAAGGTTATTATCTGTACCGATGCCGATGTGGACGGCTTCCAGATCAGAACGCTGCTGCTGACGATGATCTACCGTCTTACTCCGACACTCATCAAGGAGGGGAAGGTATTTATAGCGGAGTCACCGCTGTATGAGATCACTTCGAAGTCGCAGGTGTACTTTGCATACACCGAGCAGGAAAAAGACGAGTTCATAAAGGAGATAGGCAGCGAGAAATTTACCGTTCAGCGCTCCAAAGGTCTCGGTGAGAACGAACCCGATATGATGAACCTGACGACAATGAACCCGAAGACGCGCCGTCTCATAAAGGTGCTGCCCGACGACGCGGGAAAAACTGCCGAGATCTTCGACATACTTCTCGGAGACAATCTCAGCGGCAGAAAGGACTATATCGTAAAACACGGCGCAGATTACATTGATAATCTCGACGTGAGCTGACAAAGGGGTATTTCAGAACAATGGCAAGAAGAAAAAAAGGCGAGACAAAGCCCGCCGAGCCGAAGGTCAAGGGCGTCATAAAGGGCGCAGGCGACGTGCTCGATCAGCAGATCGTCTCGACTATCAGAGAAAATTATATGCCCTATGCGATGAGCGTTATACTGTCGCGTGCGATCCCCGAGATCGACGGCTTCAAGCCTGCACACAGAAAGCTGCTCTACACGATGTACAAGATGGGGCTGCTCGGACCGACAAGAACGAAGTCGGCGAATATCGTCGGTCAGACGATGAAGCTCAATCCTCACGGCGACAGTGCGATCTACGACACCATGGTCAGACTTTCGCGCGGCTATGAGGCACTTCTGCATCCGTATGTAGACAGCAAGGGAAATTTCGGTAAATTCTACAGCCGTGATATGGCATGGGCTGCGTCGCGTTATACAGAGGCAAAGCTCGACGCGATCTGTAACGAGCTTTTTCGTGATATAGACAAGGACACCGTCGATTTTGTAGACAACTATGACAACACGCTCAAGGAGCCGACGCTCCTTCCTGCGACATTTCCGTCGGTGCTTGTCAACGCAAATACGGGTATCGCAGTCGGTATGGCGAGCAATATTTGCTCGTTCAATCTGCGAGAGCTGTGCGAAACGACTATAGCGCTGATAAAGGACAAGAATCACGACATTATGTCAACGCTCCCGGCTCCCGATTTCAGCGGCGGCGGTCAGATAATCAGGGACGTTAAGGCGCTGTCCCAGATATATTCTACGGGACGCGGAAGCTTTAAGGTGCGGGCAACGTACAGCTACGATAAGAGCGCCAACTGCATAGATATTCTCTCGATACCGCCTACGACCAACTGTGAGGTCATTATTGAGAAAATAATCGAGCTTGCAAAGGCGGGCAAGGTGCGCGAGATCTCCGACGTGCGTGACGAGACGGGTATCAACGGTCTGAAGATCACTATCGACTTAAAGCGCAGCGCCGACCCCGATCAGCTGATGCAGAAGCTCTACAAGCTGACGACGCTCGAGGACTCGTTCTCCTGCAACTTCAATGTGCTTATCGCAGGCGTGCCGAGAGTTCTCGGTGTGCGAGAACTGCTCGATGAGTGGACGGCGTTCAGGATAGAATGTATCAGGCGCAGAACTGCGTTTGATCTCGATAAGAAGCAGGCTAAGCTGCACTTGCTTGAAGGCCTCGAAAAGATACTCCTCGATATCGATAAGGCTATCAGGATCGTCCGTGAAACGGAGGAGGAAGCAGATGTCGTACCTAACCTGATGGTAGGCTTCGGAATTGATGAGATACAGGCTGAATACGTTGCCGAGATTAAGCTGCGTCACCTCAACCGTGAGTATATCCTCAACAGGACAAAGGAGATCGAATCGCTCAAGGAGGAGATCGAGAAGCTCAGAGGTATCCTCGAAAGCAAGACCAAGGTGAAGAATATCATCGTATCCGAGCTTAAAGAGGTCGCCAAAAAGTACGGCAAGGACAGAGTTTCATCTCTCATAGATCCCGAGGATATAGAGGAAGCTGATCTTACTCCCGAGATCCCCGATTACCCCGTGAACCTCTATTTCACGAAGGAAGGCTACTTCAAGAAGATCACTCCGCTGTCGCTCAGAATGGGCGGCGAGCAGAAGCTCAAGGAGGGCGACGAGATCGCAGTTAGCTGCGAATCTACGAATACCGCCGATCTGATATTCTTTACGAATCAGTGCCGTGCGTACAAGGCGAAGGCGAGCGATTTCTTTGATACGAAGGCGAGCGTTCTCGGAGACTTTATCCCGGCAAAGCTCGGAATGGAGGAAAACGAAGTTCCGGTTACAATGTTGGTTACAAAAGACTACAGCGGCTTTGTTGTTACGGCGTTTGAAAACGGTAAGATCGCAAAGGTACCGCTGTCTGCGTTCGAGACGAAGACCAACAGAAAGAAGCTGACTAACGCCTACAGCGACAAGGCTCCTTTGGCGCATATAATCTATATTTCCGAGGACTGCGACCTTGTTGTGACATCAAGCTCGGGGAGGTTCCTGCTCGTTCATTCCGGATCTATCCCGCTCAAGACGACAAGGAACACGCAGGGCGTTGCCGTTATGAAGCTTAAAAAGGGCCACAGAGTGATGAACCTCGAGATATATGCCGAGGGACGCTTCAAAAACGAAAACCGCTATCGTTCGAAGAGCCTGCCGACTATGGGGGCGCTGCCGAACGGCGATGATGCGGAACAGCTTGAGCTGAAGCTCGACTGATATCGTGCAATTTATCGGGTGAAGATGTAAAAATCTTCGCCCGATTTTTCATTTAGAAAAAATTGCATAAAAATTACAACGAAATTTACAATACAATTACCGAAAATTCAAAAGATTACAAAAGTCCGCTGCGGTTGATGTGTCGGCAAAATTGCCGAGATCAAGCCGAAAAATGCCGATATTCCAATCCGTATGATCCGACTATTTATTACAAAATATTACAAGGTTTTAATTTGACAGAATATATATATGTAATCTATAATAAAAAAGGTTATTTATCAGATGTACTAAGCGGAGACTTAGTACGGTATCGGACAGTGTGTTTTGAGTCCGATCGTTTTGTGGAGGGGTACAAATTGTCAATATGCAAGGTGTGTGGTACTGCAAATTCGCCTGATTCCTCCGTTTGCGCAAATTGCGGCGCAGAGCTAAGAGTGAACCGAAGGAGCAACGGTACCAAGAAAAAACGACCGAAGGGTCATAAGGGCGAACGTCCTAAAAAGCCGAAGGTACATGAGGATATTTTTTCAAGCAGCGATCACGATGCAGCAGAGAAGATAGAGGAACCTATAAAGGATCTTTTCTCGTCGGATGAGGCTTATGAAAAAGCGAAAAAGGGCAGTGTTCTCGAGAAGATACACGTCCTTGAAGAAGAAATAGGCGATACTTCGGAGATCATTGAGGAAGAGCCTCAGATCGTGCCGAAGATCATCAACAGGGAAACGTCGAACGACATTATAAGAACGAGCGACGCACCCAAAAATCCCAAGGATAAAAAACATGATATTCCTCACCGTGTTATCCGCTCGGTGAAGACAGCGAATATCGGCAAGCGTTTTGAGAGCAAGTCTGATATTGCCGGGAAGGAATATGAGGATACGGACAAACTGAGCACAAGTATCGATATTGACGATACAGAGCCTGAGATAGACGATAAGGCTGCAACAAAGCGTATAGTCATTTCAGAAAAGAGTTCGTCTGTCGGAGAGAGCGGAGAGGTGCACCGTAAAAAGCGCAGACCGAAGAAAAAGCCCGCTGCCGAAAAGGAGACACAACCCGAAGAGCTTAAAGAAGAAGTGATCGGGCATACAGAGGCAGCCGAGCCTGTATCCGAGGAAAAGGAACAGACTGCGGCAGATATACCTTACGAAGAGAAGTCCGAGAAGTTTATCTCCGAGGAAGAGCAGATCGTTCACGAAAGCACGGATCCTTCGTTTGACACGGCACAGGCGCTGTCCGATGAGCTCTCAAGCGAGATGGAGAAGATCGCAGAGCAGGTCGAGATAAATGTCTCGCTCCCGAGCGAAGCGCTTGGAGAGCGTGACAAGGCAGAGAAAGAAAAGACCGATGATGAGGACATAAAGAAGGAAGCAGACGAGAAAGAGCCTGCCGATACGATTTTGCCCGAACAGGCGCAGGAATCAAGCGAGCCTGCAAAGGAAGAGACGGCAGCTCCTTTGTCCGAGGTGACCGAGGAAAAGCCTGTCAAAAAAGCGGTCAAGAGACCGAGGGACGCTGACGGCAAACCTGTTGTCAAGAAAAAGAAAAAGGTCAAAAGAACCGAGGACTCGCAGGTCTCTCCCGTTATAAAGAGCCGCAGGATCCCAGACACAGCGGAGCGCTTAAGGCAGGAGAAGCTTGCAAAGGAAAATGAAAACGCCGAGAAGCCTAAGCCCAAAAAGAAAAAGGTGAAGGCAGAGGGTGCGGATGCTGAAGCTCCTGTCAAAAAAGCAAAAACAACTAAAGTCAAAGCAGAGGGCACAGCAGCTCCCAAGCCTGTAAAAAAGAAGACGGTCGAAGAGGGAAAGGCTGCAAAAGCGGCAAAACCTTCATCAAGGTTTAAAGAGGACGATGTAGCTGCAAATAAGTATCTTGCGGCGCTTTCATACCTCGGCGTGCTTGTGCTGATCCCTGCGATAAAGGGCAAGGAATCCGAGTTCTGCAAGGCGCACGTAAAGCAGGGCGTGTCTGTGCTTTTGTGGTCGCTTGGGGTAAGTGCCGTCACGCTCGCTGCGGCGCTCGGTCTCCGTGCACTCCTGATCTGGCTGATCGGACTTCCGTTTATAGTGTATAAGGTGCTGCTGCTTGCTGTAGTGGCAGCAATGCTGACGCTGATCTTTATACCTGTTTTCAACGGTGCTGTCGCCGCATTCAGCGGTATATACAAGCGGGTCCCGTTTGTCGGAAGACCTGTTGATAAGAAATAACTTCACAGAATATCAATGCACTCCGCATTTTTTTGCGGAGTGCGTGTTTTTGAGGGAGAATTATGAAAAGAATAATATCGGCGCTGTTCGTGCTTTTGCTCGTATCGTTTGTGGCTGTTTCGGCAGAGGCATACCCGGTGCGGCTATATACGAGGGAAACTGCGAGTGCGGCGCCTTCGAGGATAACTCGTATAAGGCTTATGCTCGAAACAGACACCTCACTGTCGGCGCTCGGCTTTACGCTCTCTTTCCCCGATGAGATCGCGCTGTCGGACGTAAAGCTCCTGCAGGAGGGCAGTGTTCGTTATAGTTCGGGTAATGAGGTCAAGGTAGTTTGTCTGGCGGGAACGGAATTTTCAAGCGGCGAGGTGGTAGAGCTGTCGCTTAAACCTTCATCCGATGCAGAGGGAGACTATAATATACCGATCACGGACATCGGCGCTGTAGATGTCTCGTTTAAAGAATCCGAGACAGAGAGTTCTCACATTCTGGTCACGGTAGCGAGCGGCTCGGAAGTATCTTCTGCTTCAACGCGCAGTACATCGAAAAGCGGCGCATCGTCAAAGGCTGTACGCTCATCGGTATCATCTTCAAAATCTTCGAAAAAGAGCGTGTCATCATCGAAACACGTCAAAAGCTCCCAAAGCCGCAAGGAAAGCTCCGGGATCCCGGAAGAGACATACGAGCTTCCGAAGTTCGGCAGGTTGGAATCAGATTCCGAAGGCAATACGCAGGCGCGCTATGTCGTTGCAGGTGCGCTCGGAGCGCTGGCTTTTGTCGGAATGCTTTATCTTGCATTCAATGCGGGTAGGAACAGCGGCGGGAAGCGGTCCGATATATCAGACGAAGAATAGAGATGGTCTTATGAGAAATACACACGACTTAACAAGGGGAGGCGTTGCAAAAACGCTCGTCAGATTTGCTCTGCCGTATCTGCTGTCCTGCTTTTTGCAGACGTTCTACGGGCTGACCGATCTCTTTGTAGTCGGTCTGTACAATACTAAACAGGTGACGGCGGCTGTGTCAACGGGAAGTCAGGTAACTCACATGCTGACAGTTATGATCGTTGGGCTTGCAATGGGTGTGACCGTACACTGCGCTAATGCGGCAGGTGCGGAGAATACGGCGCTTGCAAAGCGTGTGTTTTCGACTGCGGTCACATTCTTCTCCGTACTGGCGATCGTTGTGACCTTGGGTACGCTGGCGTTGGCAAAGCCGATCACGATGGTCATGAAGACTCCTTCGCAGTCCGTTGAAGATACAGTGAGCTATCTGAGGATCTGTTTCCTCGGAGTGCCGTTTATAATTGTATTCAACGTCATAAGCGCACTGTTTCGCGGCTTCGGAGATTCAAGACGTCCGATGTGTTTTGTCGGTGCCGCCTGCTTTGTCAATATAGTGTTTGACTTCGTTTTTGTCGGAGCAGCTGGTCTCGGAGCGGCAGGCGCAGCGCTCGCAACAGTACTCGGTCAGGCATCGAGCGCCGTGTTTGCGGTTATCTCATACACCCGCGCCGACCTCGGTTTTCATCTCGATCGCTCGTCATTAAGACCCGACCGCATATCGCTTCTGAAACTTCTGAGAGTGGGAGTGCCGATTTCGCTCCAAGATGGACTTATCCAGATAGCTTTTACTGTCATTATCGTTATTGCCAACAGCAGAGGTCTTGTCTTTTCGTCTTCGGTAGGGATAGTCGAGAAGCTGATCGGCTTTATGTTTCTTGTCCCGTCATCGTTTCTGTCGGCTATCTCCGCTGTAACGGCGCAGAATCTCGGCGCAGGAAAACCACGGCGGGCCCGCAGATCACTTTACTGCGGCATTGCTGTCACAGTCTCATGGGGGGCAATCTGCGCCGTCTGCGGCAATCTGTTCCCGCAGCAGCTCGTGTCGCTGTTTACAAAGGACAGCGCTGTTATTGCGGCTGGCAGCCTGTATCTGATGTCATACTCATTCGACTGTATCTTCGCTGCCGTTCATTTTTGCTTCAGCGGCTACTTCTGCGGCTGCGGACGTTCGGTCATATCGTTTATACACAATATAATATCTATCGTGCTGATACGTATTCCGGGAGCAGTCGCTGCGAGCGCTCTTTATCCCGATACACTCTATCCGATGGGGTGGGCGGCGCCGCTCGGCTCGCTGTTGTCGGCGCTGATCTGCATAGGCTTCTTCATTTATTATTATCACAGGGAGAGAAAGAACGAAGTATAAAAAAAGACCGCTGTCGGACTCAATGTCACGGCAGCGGTGCTGTCTTTTCGGACGATATATCACTTATCGTCCTTTTTCTTCTTCTCGTTCTTCTTGTCGGTGTCTTTTGCTGTGTTGACCGACGAGAGCGCCCACTTCTTGAGCTTGATCTTTGTTCTGTCAGCGCCTGTTTCGATTATCATTGAATCGTCGTTGTCGTTGATGTTGACGACTCTGCCGACGATGCCTCCGATCGTTGTAATCTCATCGCCGATCTCGAGGTTCGAGCGCATCTGCTCCTCTTCCTTCTGCTTCTTGTTCTGAGGTCTGATGAGTACAAAATAGAAAGCAACAACGAGAATGATAATTGTAAGAATGAACTGTATCATACCGCCTGTGCTGCTGTCAATATTTCCCATTTTTATCTTCTCCTTTTCAATTATACAAAACTCAGTGAGTATTATACCATTAATTACGGGATAATGCAACGATTATCAGATACGTTTTCCGAGATTTTCAATATTTTTTTCGTAAAAATCATCGAAGGTGTCATTGTCGAGAGCTTCCCTGATCTTCTCGGTCAGCGTATTGTAGAAGTAGAGATTGTGCATTACTGCAAGCCGCATCGCAAGCATCTCTTCGCTTTTGAAAAGGTGTCTTATATATGCTCGCGTGAAGTTTTTGCATACGGGGCAGCCGCAGCGCTCGTCTATAGGGGAAGTATCAAGCTCGTACTTTGCGTTTTTCATATTGCGGCAGCCTTCCCATGTGAAAACGTGAGCGTGGCGGGCGTTCCTTGAAGGCATAACACAGTCGAACATATCTATTCCGCGGCGTACTCCTTCGAGGATATTTGCAGGTGTACCGACTCCCATCAGGTAGCGTGGCTTGTTTTTTGGCATGAACGGCTCGACTGCTTCGATCGTTTCGTACATAAGCTGCGTGCTCTCTCCGACTGCAAGTCCGCCTATAGCGTACCCCGGAAGGTCAAGCTCCGATATCATCTTCATGTGTTCGATGCGAAGATCCTTGTAGGTGCTGCCCTGATTGATGCCGAAAAGGAGCTGATCCCGGTTGAGCGTCGTTTCGAGCGAGTTTAAGCGCTCCATCTCGTTTTTGCATCTGACGAGCCAGCGATATGTGCGCTCGCAGCTTCGCTTTGTATAACCGTATTCGGCGGGGTTTTCGATACATTCATCGAACGCCATAGCGATCGTCGAGCCTAAGTTTGACTGGATACGCATACTCTCCTCGGGTCCCATGAAGATCTTGTGACCGTCAATGTGAGAGGCGAAGGTCACGCCCTCTTCCTTGATGTTTCTCAGCTTGGCGAGTGAAAAGACCTGAAATCCGCCGCTGTCGGTAAGGATAGGACCGTCCCAGCGGGTGAATTTATGAACTCCGCCGAGCGTTTTTACCTTTTCGTCACCGGGGCGAAGGTGAAGATGGTATGTGTTGCAAAGCTGGACCTGACACTTTATCTCCTTCAGGTCGAGCGCGGAGACTGCTCCCTTTATAGCGCCGCAGGTGGCGACATTCATAAATACGGGCGTCTGAACTACGCCGTGAACGGTCGAAAGTTCGCCCCGTCTTGCGCAGCCGCATTGCTTTTTAAGTGTGAATCCCGACATATAAGACCTCCGTTGGATTTTTTCTTCCTGTATTGTACCACATCTGCAGTGATTTTTCAAACATTAGATACGAATAATAAAGGTTCGAAAAATAAATTAAAAAATTTTGAAAAAAGGGTTGACAAAAGCATCATAATGGTGTATTATATACAAGTCGCTTGAAGTGAGCGGCGAGGCAAAAAAATGGGAGCTTAGCTCAGCTGGGAGAGCATCTGCCTTACAAGCAGAGGGTCATAGGTTCGAGCCCTATAGTTCCCACCATTAT
>ONIC01000076.1 GCA_900317815.1 uncultured Eubacteriales bacterium
ATTTTTGCAGTCGCTGACAAAGCTGTCACCGCCGAAGATAGTATACATCTCGTGCGCCCCCGACACCCTCGCCCGCGATCTGTACTATCTGACAAAAAACGGCTACAAGGTGCGAAAGATACAGCCGATAGATATGTTCCCGCATACGAGCCATGTTGAGTGCGTATGTTTGTTGACGAATAAAGGAATGTAAACGGTATGCCTCCTATTGATGACTTGCAGTGACAATCGGAATTTAGAGGTGAAAAGCATGATGACGATAGACTGTACTGCCAATTGGATAATGAACATAGAATATCGGCTCATCACCGAGTCTTTTCAGAATTTTTTCGGACACCGATCAAACAACTACCCAACAAGGAAAAATAATTATGACCAAAGCAACTAAAAAGCCGCTGCTGGAACGTATGCGGGACGGTGAGGAGCTGTCTCTCTCCCTGCAGACGGCGATGATATTCGAGCTGAGCGTGCCTGCGATACTCGCCCAGCTTTCAAGTCTGATAATGCAGTACATCGACGCTTCAATGGTCGGGCGTATCGGCGGGAACGCCTCCGCTTCGATCGGTCTTATATCGTCGAGCACATGGCTTTTCGGCGGACTGTCGATAGCCGCCGCAACGGGCTTTACCGTTCAGATCGCAAAAAAGATAGGCGCAAAGGACGAAAAGGGCGCGCGCAACCTCGTCAGGGAGGGACTTGTCTGCGTGCTCCTTTTTGCGGCGGTCTTAACGGCGGTCGGAGCATCTATAAGCTCAAAGCTCCCGCTGTGGCTGCACGGCGGCGAGGAGCTTGCAAAGGACGCTTCGGTGTACTTTCTCGTTTTTGCGCTGTCGCTGCCGTTTGTCGTGCTCAATTACGCCGCCGCAGGTATGCTACAGTGCAGCGGTAATATGAAGGTCCCCGGCATACTCGAAATAATAATGTGCGCGCTCGATGTGATATTCAATGCGCTGCTGATCTTCCCCGCCCGGAAGCTCTCGGTTCTCGGCAGGACATTCACGCTCCCCGGCGCCGATCTCGGAGTGACGGGCGCTGCGCTCGGAACTGCTCTTGCGCAGGCAGTAACAGTCGTGCTGCTGCTCTATTTTCTGCTCGTGCGCTCGAAGGAGCTGCATTTAAGGCGGGGAGAAAAACTCCGCTGGGTGAAAAAGGATATCCGGGAGGCGATACGGATCGGCGTTCCCGTTGCGGTCGAGCAGACGATCACCTGCGGCGCATACATCGCATTCACAAGGATAGTCTCCCCTCTCGGGGCGCTCGCACTCGCCGCAAATTCGTTTGCGATCACTGCCGAGAGCCTGTGCTATATGCCGGGTTACGGTATCGGCGCTTCGGCAACAACGATAGTCGGTCAGTGCATAGGCGCAAAGCGCAGCAGGCTCGCAAGAAGGCTCGGCTTTATGACAACGCTCGTCGGTATACTCGTTATGACGGTAACGGGCGGTCTGATGTTTATGTTCTCGCCCTTTATGATGAGTCTGCTCACTCCCGACAAGGCGATACGCACACTCGGCGCGCATATTCTCAGGATAGAAGCCTTTGCGGAGCCGATGTACGGTGCGTCGATCGTTGCGGCAGGCGTTTTCAGAGGCGCAGGCGATACGGCGGTGTCGAGCGTGCTCAATTTTATCAGTATGTGGACGGTCCGAATACCGCTTGCGGCGATCCTCGCCCCCGTTTACGGACTTTCGGGTATATGGACTGCGATGTGCATAGAGCTTTGCGTGCGCGGCATACTTTTTCTGGTGCTGCTGTCGATCAGAAGCAGGAAGTGGAACTGCGAACAGGAACAAGGCGACTAAGGGGCCCTGCAATTATTAACAAATTGTTGTTTGATTATTTTCGGGAAATTTGGTATAATAAAACGGTACATTAATTTCTTTTAAATGGAGGAATATATTATGGGTTACACGATCGCACAAAAGATCATTAAAAATCATCTTCTGAGCGGCGAAATGAAGGTCGGCACGGACATTGGTCTGAAGATCGACCAGACGCTCACTCAGGACGCTACGGGTACAATGGCTTACCTCGAATTCGAGGCTATCGGCGTGCCGCGCGTCAAGACTGAGAAAAGCGTTGCTTATATCGACCACAACACGCTCCAGACAGGCTTCGAGAACGCCGACGATCACCGTTTTATCCAGACGGTAGCGAAGAAACACGGCATCTGGTTCTCACGCCCCGGCAACGGCATCTGCCACCAGGTACATCTTGAGCGCTTCGGTATTCCGGGAAAGACTCTCATCGGCTCCGACAGCCACACCCCCACAGGCGGCGGTATCGGTATGCTCGCAATGGGTGCGGGCGGACTTGACGTAGCGGTCGCAATGGGCGGCGGCGCTTACTACATAACAATGCCTCAGATGGTAAGAGTAAATCTCACGGGCAAGCTCTCCGCATGGGTATCCGCCAAGGACGTTATCCTCGAGGTGCTGCGCATCATGTCCGTAAAGGGCGGCGTCGGCAAGATCATCGAGTATGCGGGCGAAGGCGTCAAGACGCTTTCTGTTCCCGAGAGAGCTACCATTACAAATATGGGCGCCGAGCTTGGCGCTACTACCTCTATCTTCCCCTCCGACGAGGTAACGAGAGAGTTCCTCAAGGCTCAGGGCAGAGAGGAAGTCTGGACGGAGCTCAAGTCCGACGACGACGCAGTTTATGACGAGGAGATCAACATCGACCTTTCGAAGCTCGCGCCTATGGCGGCTTGTCCTCACAGCCCCGACAATGTGAAGACTATCGAGGAGATCGGTCCTCAGAAGATCGACCAGGTATGTATCGGCTCCTGCACGAACTCGAGCTACCTCGATCTCATGAGAGTTGCGGCAATCCTCAAGGGCAAGACGGTACACCCCGGCGTTTCGCTCTCGATCGCTCCCGGCTCCAAGCAGGTATACAATATGCTCGCTCTCAACGGCGCTCTCGGCGATCTCATCGGCGCAGGCGCAAGAATACTCGAGTGTGCGTGCGGTCCGTGCATCGGCATGGGTCAGTCACCCAACTCCGCAGGTATCTCCCTGAGAACGTTCAACAGAAACTTCCTCGGCCGTTCGGGAACAAAGGACGGTCAGATCTACCTCGTATCGCCCGAGACTGCTGCGGCTTCCGCTCTGACAGGCGTATTCACAGACCCGAGAACGCTCGGCGCACCCGTTGAGATCACTCTTCCCGAAAAGTTCCTCATCAATGACAATATGGTCGTTGAGCCGATCGAGGAATCGAAGATGGACGAGGTCGAAGTTCTCAGAGGTCCGAACATTAAGCCTTTCCCGAAGACTTCTCCGCTCGACGCTTCCATCGACGCTTCCTGCTCGCTGAAGGTCGGCGACAACATCACAACAGACCACATTATGCCCGCAGGCGCAAAGATCCTGCCGCTTCGTTCGAATATCCCCGCTATTTCGCAGCACTGCTTCACGGTATGCGATCCCGAATTCCCGCGCAGAGCGCTTGAACTCGGCAAGTCGGTCATCGTCGGCGGCTCGAACTACGGTCAGGGCTCGTCAAGAGAACACGCAGCGCTTGCTCCCCTGTACCTCGGCGTAAAGGCGGTGCTCGTTAAGTCGTTTGCAAGAATTCACAGAGCAAACCTCATCAACGCAGGCATTCTCCCCCTCACCTTCACAAACGCAGATGATTACGACAGGATCGACCAGGGCGACGAGCTTGCTCTCGAGAATATCCGTGAAAAGGTAGAAAAGGGCGAGCCTATCGTCGTCAGAAACGTCACAAAGGGAATTGAGATCCCCGTTGACTGCGACCTGACCGAAAGAACGAGAGATATCATTCTCGCAGGCGGTCTGCTTGACTATACGAGAGAGAGCAACAAGTGATAAACATTTTTTTTGAAGGAGCTTTCATGTGCTTCTGGCTGCTGCTTGTCTGCGTCGTCGGTATTTCCGACGGAGTCGTCGGACTTGTCGTTTTTTACGAAGACGACGTAAAAGACAGAGTGGTCGGGCTGGGGCTTACTACGAAAGACAGGATAAAAAGGAACTCGCTGATATCATCGGCAGCCTTGTTTGTGCCGATCATCTTTCTTGTGCCCGCAATGGTGTACGGGATAAACGGCGCAGAAGGATTCCTCGACGGTTTTGCGCAAATAACGGCGATTTATATGATAATGAACCTGTTTGACAGACTGTTTATAGATGTGTACTGGGTCGGCCATACCAAAGCATGGGAGATCCCCGGCACAGAAGACCTCAAGCCGTATATCCCTGTCGGAAGGCACATTAAAAAATGGATCGGTTCGCTGATCGGCTTTCCGATGCTTGCTGCACTGCTTGCGTGGGCGGCTTCGCTTATCCTGTGATTTCCGACCGCAGAGTTAAATATATTAAAGGAGAGAACTGCAATGTCCGATAAAATACAAATGAAAACGCCGCTTGTCGAAATGGACGGCGACGAGATGACAAGAGTCATCTGGAAGATGATAAAGGATATCCTCATCACACCTTACGTTGACCTCAAGACCGAGTATTACGATCTCGGACTTGTCCACAGAAACGAGACAAACGATCAGGTCACGATAGATTCCGCAGAGGCAACGAAGAAGTACGGCGTAGCCGTCAAGTGCGCTACGATCACTCCGAACGCAGACCGTGTCAAGGAGTATGACCTCAAGGAAATGTGGAAATCGCCCAACGGCACTATCCGCGCGCTGCTCGATGGTACCGTTTTCCGCTGCCCGATACTTGTTAAGGGCATTACACCCTACGTTCCGACATGGACAAAGCCGATCACGATCGCCCGTCACGCTTACGGCGATATCTACAAGAACACGGAAATGCGCGTCACGGCAGGCTCGAAGGCGGAGCTTTGCGTAACGAAGCCCGACGGAAGCGAAGAGCGTTCTCTTATCCACGATTTCAAGACAGACGGAATCATTCAGGGCGTTCACAACCTCGACAAGTCGATATCGAGCTTTGCCCGTTCGTGCTTTAACTATGCGCTCGACAAGAAGCAGGATATCTGGTTTGCATCAAAGGACACTATCTCCAAGATCTACGACCACCGCTTCAAGGACCTCTTCCTCGAGATCTACGAGAACGAGTACAAGGCTAAGTTTGAGGAAGCAGGCATTTCCTTCTTCTACACGCTCATCGACGACGCAGTTGCAAGAGTTATCCGCTCCGAGGGCGGCTACATCTGGGCGTGCAAGAACTACGACGGCGACGTTATGTCCGATATGATCGCAACAGCCTTCGGCTCGCTTGCAATGATGACATCGGTGCTCGTATCTCCCGACGGCGTTTACGAGTACGAGGCAGCTCACGGCACGGTACAGCGCCACTACTACAAGCACCTCAAGGGCGAGGAGACATCTACAAACTCCGTTGCAACGCTCTTTGCCTGGACAGGCGCGCTCAGAAAGCGCGGCGAGCTTGACGAAACACCCGCACTCTGCGATTTTGCGGACAAGCTCGAAAAGGCTACCATAAAGACGATCGAAGACGGCGTAATGACAGGCGACCTTGCGCTCCTCTCGACTCTCGAGAACAAGCAGAAGGTCAATACAGAGGACTTCCTCAAGGCTGTTGACGAGAGACTCAAGGCAATGCTTTAATTTTAAGGGCACCCTGAGCATATCCTCGGGGATGCCCTGTTTTTAGTGTGAAGTTTTGAGTGTGGAGTGACGCGCCGAAGGCGCACAGTGAATAAATAATGCCTGTTTAAAATCAGCGTAATTTCACATTACACATTCCACACTTAACTAACCGCATTTCGGGGGATCATAACATGGCAAAGAGAGATAATATTTCTTCGTCAGTTGTCAGGCGGCTTCCTCGCTACTACCGCTTTCTGAGAGAGCTTGACAATCAAGGCGTATCGCACGTCAGCTCAAACGAGCTTGCAAAAAGAATGAGCTCGACCGCATCGCAGGTCAGACAGGATTTCAACTGCTTCGGTGAGTTCGGTCAGCAGGGCATCGGCTACTCGGTGACCCAGCTGCGGGAGGAGATCGAGAATATTCTCGGTATAAAATGCCTGTACAAAGCGATCCTTGTCGGCGCGGGCAATATCGGAACAGCCGTTGCAAATCAGATCATCGCCGAGCGCAGGTGTTTCGAGCTGGTCGGGATATTCGACAGCGACAGAGCGAAGGTCGGTTCAGTGATAAGCGGCGTTGATGTCCTCCACACCGATGATCTCGAAAAATTCCTTGAAGAAAACGAGATCGTGACCGCAGTGATCTGCGTGCCCAAAAGGGCGGTCGAGGAGATAGCGGACAGACTCTACGCAGGCGGCGTCCGAAGTTTCTGGAATTTCAGCCACTACGACATCTCAATGAAATACGACGATGTTATCGTGGAAAACGTACACCTCTCCGACAGTCTGATGCAGCTTTGCTTCCGCATCAACAGAAAGACAGCGTTATAAATGAAACTTTCCCGTGAATATTTGCAGTAAAGCTGCGATATGCACGGGTCTTTTTTTATTGCAGGTTCAAGGTACTACTCACTCTGCCGCCGCACCCGATACCTTTGCCAAGGCGTATGACGTGAGCAATAAAAAGCTCCGGTCAGCTGCCTGCGGTCGGCGGGCAGGCGTCAAAAAACTTAAAGTAAACTTTAAGTTGAGCTTTAAGTATATTTTAAGTAAAAAGTGTATCATATAATTACAGAAACAAAAACAACGCAGTGAAGGGAAGGATCTGTATGAAAAAGAATAGATTATTCAAGGCGATCGCAGCGGCAATGCTTGCGGCAATGGTAATGACTGCATGCACCGCACCGACAGTAACGACTGAGAGCGAAAGCAGCAGCAGCGTCTCGTCGGTTCAAAGCACGGAAAACGACGCCGAAAGCGAGCAGGAGCCTGAAACTGCCGATCTTTCCGAGGAGAGCGGCTCGGTCGAAACCGTTGCTCTGTCAACGAACGATATGTTCTCGGACCGTGATCTTTCGGGTGATTACGATGAAGACAGCGCAGTAAAGATAACCTGCGCCGACAACACCTTCAAGGTCGAGGGCGAAGGCGCATCTGTCAAGGATAACGTCCTGACGATAAGCAGCGAAGGCGTGTATATCATCTCGGGCACGATCAAAAACGGCAGGATAATTGTTGAAGCCGACGATGCCGCAAAGGTGCAGATAGTATTAAACGGCGCGTCTGTCACCTGTGAGAACAATTCGGCGATCTATGTTGTCTCTGCCGACAAGGTATTCATAACCACTGCGAAGGGCACGAAGAACACGATCTCCGACGGTAAGACATACGAGAGCGCAAGCGTGGAAAGCGGCATTGACGGCGCAATATTCAGCAAGAGTGACCTCGTCATAAACGGCAGCGGCGAGCTTATCGTCCTGGGCAATATGAGCCACGCCATAGTATCTAAAGACGATCTGAAGATAACAGGCGGCACGATCACAGTGACGAGCGTTGACAGTGCGGTCTGCGGCAAGGACAGCGTGAGAATTGCAAACGCTTCGCTCACCGTCACAAGCGGCGGCGACGCCATCAAGTCCACAAACGCAGAGACAGATGGCAAGGGCTACGTTTACATCGAAAGCGGAACAGTCACAGTTTCCTCGGACGGCGACGGCATCTCCGCCGAGACAGAGCTTATCGTCAAGGGCGGCGATATAAACATCAAGTCGGGCGGCGGCAGCGAAAACTCGACCAAGACCCATACGGATGACTTCGGCGGCAGAGGCGGATTCGGTATGCAGAACAACACGGAAACGGAAACGGGATCGACCGAGGACGAAACGAGTACAAAGGGTCTGAAATCGGGTACGAATATGACCATCAGCGGCGGCACAGTCACGCTCGACTGCGCAGATGACACGATCCATTCGGGCGCAGATCTCACGATCAGCGGCGGCACCGTCAAGGCTTCCTCGGGCGACGACGGAATACACGCCGAGGGCAAGATCACGATCAGCGGCGGAGACACAACGGTATCCAAGAGCTACGAGGGCGTTGAAGGTCTCAGCATAACAGTCAAGGGCGGCAGCGTTGATATAACCGCAAGCGACGACGGATTCAATGCGACAGACGGCGTATCCGCGGGCGGTATGCCGGGAATGGGCGGCATGACGGGCAGCACTGACAGCGATGTATTCCTGCTGATCTCGGGCGGCACAGTCAAGGTCAACGCCGACGGCGACGGTCTCGATTCCAACGGCACGCTTACGATCTCGGGCGGTGCGGTTTATGTTGACGGTCCGACAAATTCGGGCAACGGCGCTCTCGACTCAGGCTCGGGCGCAACGGTAACTGGCGGCACGATCATCGCAGTCGGCAGCTCGGGCATGGCGGAGAGCTTCGGCAGCAGCTCGTCTCAGGCGTCTATACTCTACAATCTCAGCGAAACACACGCAGCAGGCGAAACTGTCACTCTGAAGGATCAGAGCGGCAACGTCCTCATGGAATACAAGACACGCAAGACCTTCAATTCCGTTGTTATCAGCACTCCCGAGCTGAAATCGGGCAGCACCTACACACTGACAGTCGGCAGCAGCTCCTACACTGTCGAGATGACCTCGAACTCCTACTCAAACGGCGGAATGATGGGCGGCGGTATGGGCGGCTTCGGCGGCGGTATGATGGGCGGCGGTATGGGTGAAATGCCCGACGGCGGCACAGGCGGTTTTGGCGGACGCGGAATGCACGGCGGTTTCAGCACAGAGCAAAACGCAGACGGCGGCGAGATCTGACACAGTTTAGCACACTCCAAACTAAAAAAAGAGCGCTCCTTTCGGAGTGCTCTTTTTTATCAGCGCCAGTCGTAGTCGTCCCAGACGGCGAAAATGCCTTCAAATTCAGATTCGTCAAATTCATCCGATGCGCCCGAGGGGGCCATACCAGAGCTTACGATCGTAGAAGAGGAGACCTTGATGCCCTGCGAAAGCAGCTTTGCAACGTCGGCTCTGAAGTCGTCCATATCCTTATTATGTAATACGAACCAGTGGTCGGGGTCGCCGTGGTTTGTGCCTATGCCCATTCTGCCTGCTTCGCCGTGGCTGATAACGTCGTCGGCGGTAAGTCCGTAACGGTCGCACAGGAACGCCGTGTAGAGCGTGGCATTGCTCCAGATCTTGTTGAAGTACGGTGTCTGAGCATAAACATCATAGCCTGTTACGGTGTTGCCTTCGTAATAGAAGCCGCTCGGCTCGCAGATCTCGAAATCGAGGTAAGTCTTATTTGCGGGCTGACCTGCGTGCCATGCCGTCTGATCGAGCGGAAGATAGTTATAAACGCCGTTGTCGTCGAGGAAGGAGTGAACAGCAGCGTCTGTGTTCGGTTTGTTCCATGCGGTGTACCAGCGGTCTGCCATAACTCCGGGCGTTGCCGTTGAGTGTACAACGACGCCGTCTATCTTCGTGAAGTCGTCCGTCATATTGTAGCAGTCGTTGTTTGTCATCATGTGGGTCGTGACTTTAAGCGACGAGCTGCCCGAGGTGATCGTATACGATGTGACCATATCCTTTACGGTGACCGTGCAGACGGCTCTCATACCGTTGGAAGCGACCGCTTTGACGGTAGCCGTACCGGGGTGGAAAGCCTTGATCCTGCCCGTATTGGTGATATCGAGGACCTTATACGGATCGCCGTTTTCGTCAGTCATACCGTCTGTCGATTCGGAAATACCCACAAGATATTCAAACTTGACATCACCGTAAACGTCTGCGGGCTCCATTTTAGCTTTGAGATTAAGTCTCTCTCCGCAGCAGGCTGTGTACGTTTCGGGAAATTCGATATGCGGTGTGACATTTCCCTTGAGAGCAAGCAGCGCATCACTGCTCGTTACCTCTCCGTCCGTGTCAAGATCGGCGTATTCAAGCAGAGACTTATCTATCTGCTCGATACCTACCGAGTGGCGCAGGATAGTAAGCGCGTCTGCGCTCGTTACAACGCCGTCGCCGTCGATATCTCCCATTATTCTCTCTGCTTCGTCAGCATCGGCGCCGGCTGCGCCGAGTGTGAACATTGCGGCAGCGAGGATTGCCGCAGCGCAGCGTCTGAGCGCACCCTTGCGGCTTGATCTGTGATTCATGGCATTTCTTCCTTTCGGTAAACATCTTTCCATGTGCATATATTCGAAAAAGTTTCTCAAAGCGTCACATTACTTCGTGCCGAATATTCTGTCGCCTGCGTCGCCGAGCCCGGGGCAGATGTAAGCGTTCTCGTTGAGGCAGCGATCGAGGTTGCCGACATAGATCTCGATATCGGGGTGAGCCTTCGCAAGAACATCGAGTCCCTCGGGAGCGGCGATGATGCACATAAACTTGATCGACTTGCAGCCCTTAGCCTTGATAAGCTCCACGGCAGCGGATGCCGAGCCGCCTGTTGCAAGCATCGGATCGAGGAGAATGACCTCGCGCTCATTGAGCTGAGCGGGGAGCTTGCAGTAATACTCCTGCGGAAGATGAGTCTCCTCATTGCGGCAAAGTCCGATATGACCTACCTTTGCGGAGGGTACGAGCTTGAGGATACCGTCAACCATTCCGAGACCTGCTCTGAGGATCGGAACTACAGCGAGCTTCTTTCCCGAGATAACGGGCGACTTACAGGTCTCGATCGGCGTTTCGATCTCTGCGTCCTCAAGCGGGAGCGAGCGCAGCGACTCGTAAGCCATGAGCATTGCGATCTCTTCTACAAGGCTGCGGAACTCTCCCGTACCTGTATTTTTATCTCTGAGAAGCGAGATCTTGTGCTTGATAAGGGGGTGTCCCATAATCATGATGTTTCCGGATTTTCTTTCCATTTTTATCAATTCCTTTCATTTTTATACCGTGCGCAGTTTTCAGGCTGCATTTATCACATTATACACCATAACACCCCCATTTGTCAATTTGGCGGACAGTGTCCGCTGACATATACGCGGCGGGCAGTGCCCGCTGACGTGTACGCGAACTTAGTTTATCGTATGCGTTACCTTTAGTGCCGCGAACTTGGTTTATTTTTCACCGGCGGGCAGTGCCCGCTGACGTGTACGCGAACTCAGTTTATCGTATGCATTACCTTTAGTGCCGCGAACTTGGTTTATTTTTCACCGATAGAATAATGATTATAGTTTTTCGCCAAGCCTTTTTTCAAAAAGGCTTGCCGCCGGAGGCATCGTTTAAGCCCTTTTAGGGGTGAATTTTCAAAACAGTCCGGTGGACTGTTTTGGAAAGAGGGGCATTTTGGCAGAAAATGCCCCTGACTAACGCTTGGCATAATCTATCCGCAGCGGACAGTGTCCGCTGACAGTTTATTGCGCAGTGCGGGTTACAAGATTGTAAAAATATTTTGAAGAATTTCACTAAAGTGTTGACATTGAACTCAATTTTGGTTATTATATATTTAACAAAGAATTTTTTCTTAAATTGCACGGAGGTGTTAATATATGAAATCTGAGAAATCTAACGGAACATTGGGGATCATTATTGCGATCGTAACATTTGCTGCGGCTGTTTCGGCTGCCGTTACTGCATTTTTGCTTGTAAACGAAAAGAAAAAGAAGGACGAGGAAGAGCTCGAGCGCTACCTCGACTGCTCGATCCAGTAAGAACTGCCACGGTTTCAGCGGCTTACCCTCGTCTTTGCGAAGGGTAGGCCGTTTTTTTCTGCCTGAAAGGATGTATATAATGAACGAACTGATAGAGCTGATCTACCGCTTTGACCACTCCGTCCTGCTCTTCATACAGGAAAACCTGCGCTTTGAGCCTGTGACTCCCGTTATGAAATTTGCGTCGCTTTCCGCAAACCTCGGATTTTTATGGATCATGCTCGGGATACTCCTACTCTGCTTCCGGAGAACACGTCTGATCGGGGCTGCGGTACTTTCGGCGCTTGCGCTCGGTTTAATTGTCAACAACGCTTTTATCAAGCACCTTGTAGACCGCACGAGACCTTTTGACAACTATTCCGATCTGATACCGCTCATCAAAAAGCCTCACGACTCATCGTTCGCCTCGGGTCACACGGTTGCTTCATTTGCCGCAGTAGGTGTTTTGATCCGCTTTTTCAACAAGCCGATCGCTGCGCTGATGATAGTTTATGCATCGCTTGTCGGTCTGTCAAGGCTATACCTCGGCGTTCACTACCCTACCGATGTCATTTGCGGCTGCCTGCTCGGTATCGCCATCAGCCTCACGGTATATTACATATATGAAAAGAAGTTCGACCTTGAGCCGTACAGCTTCAAAAAGCTCAGAGCCGAAAAACAGTAAAAAAACGGACGGGATCACTCAAGACACCCGTCCGCAATTTTTTATCAGATCTGCTCCATTACCGTTACATCGTGCTTTACGCGGTCTCTTTCCTCTGCGCGCTTGCCGTTGTTCCAGTGATCGAGCGTTCCTACGAGGTAGCCCGTGATCCTTCTGATACGCTCGAAATTCTTCGGCTCAAAGTGATACTTGAGATCCACATAGTCGCCGTCAACCGTGATATCGAGCTGAGTTACCTTCTGGTCAAAGTGCTTGCCTACAACGTACTTTACATACGCCTCCTTCTCCTCCTCGGAGATCGTTCCGCCTATAACATTAACTATCATTTGTAATTCCTCCCTGTCTTTTGCGGTGTTGTTTATCTATGCTTCTATTATATCACTTCTCATTGCAAAATACAAGTATAAATTAGGAATAATTATTAATTTTATTTAAACTTTTACTCTGATCTGATTATGTTTCAAATGTACAAATAAAAGGTGCGGTCAATGTCGTAATTCGACAATTTTAATTCTTTAAAGTAATTATAATGGCTGTAAAAAAGTTTATAATATAAAAATGCAGGCTTTGAGTATTCCTGCTACGTTTCTTATAAATTATGAAATGCAAAATGAAGGGATTTTCATTATGGCAAAGAAGAAAATGAAGGCTGAGGAAGAGAAATACGATATCCTCGGGACCTACGACGATACTCCCTTGCCTGCCTCTCGGAAGACCGGCAGTAAAAAAAGCAAAAAGAAGAAGCGTCTTCTTGTCAGAAACATCGTGGTCATAACGCTTGCGGTGATACTTGCGCTGACAGGCTCGGGCATGATCTATTACTACAAGACGATCGACTCCCTCAACTACAGCGACACAGGCGACTTTGACGAAGACGAAAACTACACCGCCGACGGAAGACGAGATCAGAAGAAGTTCAACGTCGACTTAAACGGCGGCACGGTCAATATGACTGTAGAGGACGGAAAACTCCTCAACGACCCGATGGTGCTCAACGTAATGCTCTTCGGCGCCGACAAGAACGACGGCACGAGCCAGCGAAGCGACACGATGATAATGCTTTCCGTTGACAACCGCCACAAGAAGCTCAAGCTCACTTCATTTATGAGAGATCTCTGGGTCTACATTCCCGACTACGGCTACTCAAAGCTCAACCACTCCTACGCATACGGCGGACCGAAGCTTGCGATCGCAACGATCGAGCAGAATTTCGGCGTAAACATAGACCGCTATGCGATCGTGGATTTCAGCAGCTTCCGCTCCATTATAGATATCCTCGGCGGCATCGACATCGAGCTTACCTCCGAAGAGATCGACTACATCAACTGGCAGTGCTGGAAGAACAATCAGGTACAGACAAGAAACGAGCTTCCCGACACACCGGGCATCGTTCACTTAAACGGCAGACAGGCTCTCTGGTACGCCCGCAACAGAGGCGACGAGGAGATGGGCTTCTCGGGCAGTGACTTTGACAGAACAGACCGCCAGAGAAAGCTCCTTCGAAAGCTTGCAAGCGATATGAGATCGGCTTCCCTGTCGGATATCGTTGCGATCGTTGACAAAGTAGGTCCGCTCATCACGACTAACCTCAAGAAAAACGAGATCACAACGCTCGTTGCAAATTCGCTGACGTATCTCTCCTACGATATGGTCGAGCACCGTATCCCCTCTGACGGCAACTACGACGCAGGCTGGCACTACGGAATGTCTACGCTCGATGTCGTTGACTGGGACGCCGAGAGAAAGAGCCTTGCGATCTTCGTTTATGAAGAGCTTGTAACAGACGCCATGGAAGGCTATATGACCTACGAAATGGATTAATAAAACCAATAAAATCAATAAAATCAATAAAACCAATATAACCAATAAAATCAGGCGATAGTTTATCATCACAATAAACTATCGCCTTTTTGTATACATCAATCACTGATTACGGACACCCGAGGCAGTGCCTATGATATTCTTCGGATCGGTGAAGCCTACGGTGTAGCGAAGGATTGAGAGACTGTCCTCGGTCGTTACTTCTCCGTCGCCCGTCACCTCTGCAAGATCATTCTGCGAATCTGTCAGATTTATCAGTCCGACGGTAGCTCTCAACGCCATAAGAGCATCGTCCGCCGTGATAACGCCGTCGGAGTTGACATCGCCCTTTATGCCTTCGGTTATCTGGAATGTCCGTTTCACGATTCCCGTAAAGCCGCCGATACCTCTTACCGTCACATCGGCAAGCCCTGTGTTAGTGTTGTTGCCGCACGATACCGTGTAATCGGTACCTTCGACAAGAGTTTTGCCATTGCAGGTGATCTTAACAGGCGGCACAACAGGCTTGCCCGTATACGGCATTGCGGCAGGTATCTCAATTTCACATTCGGAAAGATCGTTCGTGACGAGCTGATCGGTGTAGTTGTCCTTGTAGGAAGCACCGCATATCTTGCAGGTGTGGAGCGTATAGCCGCGCGCTGAATGAGTCGGCGCAACGACCTGAACATCGTAATCGTGATCGCAGTCGATCTCAAACGTAACATTGAGCGTTCCCGTAAAGTTTGTGATACCCGTGATGACTGCCTTTGCAACGCCAGGTTCGATGTTGTTTTCATACGTTACCTTGTAATCCCTGCGGTTTGCAAGCACTATACCGTCACAGAGAACTATCGTTGCGGGAGTGAGCGCCTTTCCCGTGCAGACCTGCGGCGCTATCGCACGTACAGTGACCTCTGCGTCCGTCAGCGGCTTCGGGAGAATATCGAACTGGAAGCGGGCAATACCCTTGTATTTTCCGATACCCTTCATAACGATAGTCGCCGTGCCTACGTCGGAGTTATTGGCGTATGCGAGCGTGTAGTCAACATTCTCGATCAGCGCATTGCCCTTGAGCGATACAACGGGGCGAGGCTCGATCGGAACTATCGCAGGCGAGTAAACATACGGATCAAGCATAATGATGTCATTCTGACTCAGCGAGATCCTGTTCGGATCCGCCTCTTCTTCGGGATCAGTCATTATCAGCTCTGCGACCTTGTCAGTGTCGGACTGTGACGGTACGACATCGCTGTTTGTGATCGTGAAGCTGATCTTGCCCGTGCCGACATAATTTCCCATACCGAGAATAACGGCATATCCCGTACCGACCTCTGTGTTGCTCAGATACAGCACGGTGAAATCGGTGTTTTCCTTCAGCAGAACGCCGTTGTGCCTGAGAGTTACGGCAGGCGTGATCGGCTGTCCCGTATAAGCGAACGTGTCGCCGCTGATAGTTGCGGTACACTCAAGAATATCGGTGCCTTCGATCGTGTCCGTGTAGCTGTCCTTGTAGCTGTAGCCGCAGACAGAGCAGGTATGGAGCGTGTAGCCCTTGTCGTTGGCGGTAGGATCGACAACTCTTTCGGTGAACGTATGGTCGATAGTCGGGATCTCCTCCTCGACATTCTGACCGCAAATATTGCACTTATAGGAGATAATGCCCGGTTTATCGCAGGAGGCTTCCCTTGTGACGATATGCTCCGTTGTGTCGGCATGGTCGCAGTAGATCTCAAACGGGATCGTCAGCTCACCGTCGTAGTTTCCCTTGCCGCGAAGCAGCATGGTCGCCGTTCCAGGATAGATGTTATCGGAATAAGTAACGGTAAAATCAACGTCGGGCGTCAGGAAAACTCCCGAACACGAGATCTCCGGACGAGGCGTCAGCGCCTCCCCCGTTCCCTGCATCCTTGCGGGCGGGTTTATATGGATATCGGTGTCGGTCAGCGGCTTTTTCTCGATGTTGAAATCGATTGTTCGGCTCTGATCGATATAGCCCATACCTGTTATAGTCATGCTTGCACTGCCGATACCCATATTGTTTTCATACCTTATCGAGTAATCGAGACCCTCTATCAGCTTTTTTCCCGCAAGCCTTACAGCAGGTCTCGGCTCGTATGAGTACTTTGTCGGCATATACGTCTGCGGACCGACATTCTCTATCTCTGCGTCTTTTATATTCGCGTGTACATATACCGTACACTGATCGGACCACGCGCCCGACTTTGCGGTAATCGTGACCTGACCCGTAGTTATACCGGTAATATAATTGCCCGGTTTTATAACACAGACAGATTCATCGGACGAAGACAGTTCTACTATAGGATACTCCACAGAGTTTCCGAGCTGATCCTTTACATCGACTTCAAGAAAAATAGTCGCCTCGGCTCCGCCTATCATATCTATATGTGTATAGGGAAGTCCGCCGTTGTCCGATGGCGTCAGGTTTTCTATCGTTACCTGTGATGTTGTGTACACTACGATCTCAATGACCTTGGTGACACCTGAGGCGCTGTACGCCGTAATGCGTGACAAGCCGTTCTTGATGCCTCGGATATTTCCGTAATCATCAACTGTCGCTATCTCGGGATCGCTGGATTCCCAGCTGACTATCATGTCGCTGTGATCGCTCGGGTTGTTCGTATATCTTATAAGCTCCGGTCTGATCGTGAGCAGAGTACCGACATTGATATACTTTACGGCACGGTATTCATTCCCGTATTCATCATAGAACTTGATCTCATCGCACGAACGCAGCACGCTTATATAGAATTCCCTGTAGATAGTCGGGTCTGATTTCGCGTACGCTTTTACAATAACAACGCCCTCTGCGCTTCCGAAAAGCGTGATGCTGCTGTCGGTGCGATCCGTTTCGGTGAGGTAGCCGTTCGTGTTGTTCGAAAAGGTCCACTCTACCGTATCGTCTGAAGGCGAGCCGTCGAGTGCGGTAAGCTCCGCATTGAGCTTGAGTGATTTTCCCGTGTAAAGCTCGAGCGTACTGTTGTCCACGATCCGCGTATCTTCTCCGTTGTTATCGTATGATACTTTCAGGTTATCGGACTCGACCTTCGGCTCAACGGTAACAGTCACCGTCTTTGCGATGCCGGAATTGAGCGCCGTTGCGGTAATGGATACGGTGCCCTCGGAAACGCCTGTCACCACGGCGGTCTGCCTGCTTGACGAGGTGATTTTTGCGGCTACTGCAGCCACGCTTTCATCGGAGGATTTCCAGACGATCTCATCATCTGCATCCGAGGGGGTAAGCTCCGCCGTAAGCTCGATCGGAACGCTGACTCTCGTTTTCGGATCGGAAGGGGTAACGACGATCTCCTTAGCCTTCTTGTAAACTCTGATTGTCTGCTCGGCAAAGATGTTCTTATCCTCTGCGTAGAGCGAAACCGTTGCAATACCGATACCTACAGCGTTTATCGTACCATCCTGATCGACGGTGATGACGGACTCATTCGAGGATACCCACTTCATCTCGTCTGTAGGTTCTCCCTCGCCGCGCGCCGTTATAACGCTCTGTATCTTCCATGAGCGCCCCTCCTCAAGGTAGGACGGCGCATTTACAAGCGAAACCGAGTCAACCGGATTTGCCTTGACAATATTTACAATGATATACTTCGGTACAGTCCTGGTGCGGATCGTCTCCGTTTCGCCGGACTCTCCGTTTTTGTATACCTCTTTCATTCCGTAAACACGCATACGGGGCGAGCTGTAAGACGAGGGAAAATATCCCACTATCGTGACGGTACCTTCCTCAAGAGCGGTAAATCTTCCGTCTTCGGTAACTGTCGCCTTGTTCGTGCTCGTGATCGATGTACCCGCAGCTCCGGTATATACTCCGTCACTGACTCTCCACGCCACCCGGTCTGTCGAGTTGTCGGGGACAAGCGCTGCGGCAAGAGTGTATGTATGACCGCTTACCGCCGTCAGTGTCGTTGAGTTTGTCGGGCAAAGATCGTTGAGCGGAAGCGGCTCTGTCTGACCGTTCCAGTAGATCTTCATATCCGTAGCGGGATTGAAAACGGTGCAGCGCACCATCTTGCTGACTGTGTTGCTGCTGTTTGTAAAGGCAATGCTGACCGTACCGGGATCGAGCGGTACCTCCTGACCGTCCTCGATTTTGAAAGCGTCGAGCCGCAGCGTAACCCTGGAATCGTCGCCCGCTTTCGACAGGTCGGTCACGACAAGGCTGCCGCTTGAATCCTCCACGTCATAAAGCAGCTTTTCGCCCGTAAGTCCGCTCGTACTGCCGCTGCTGTCCGCAAGGGAAACCGTGATGACCGCAGACTTCTTGCCGTCGCTGATCTCGCTGTTGTCAAGATAAACGTAAGCGTTGTCAGTGATGTCCATGTCGAGCGTATCATTATGTACGAACACCTGAGACGCAGCCGCAGAGGACGCAGCCGCAGAGTATTCAAAAGCGTCTGCCGTAAACTGCATCGGAACGGCCGCAAGCAGCATCGCAGCAGCCGATAAAACAGAGCAGGCTTTCAGCAGACCCCTCTTGAAGCCACTTTTTTTCATAGTATCAAACCCCTTTGATTCCCATTATGAGCCTCACCGAACACGTCCGACGGTGAAACCGATATGTGCCATTATTGCTTTTTAGACAGAAAAATTGCACAAAGTTACATTGTTTTCCTTTATAATTTTATCACTCATTTTAAGTATTGTCAACCTCATTTAAGTACAATACCGCCGCAAAAATGTGTTCGTTTTCTGAAAATTTCCCGACAGTGCGTATACCAAAAAGAAATAAAACAGTAACGCCCGCGGCGCTGAAGGTAATGCAAGCAATAATCTAACGTCAGCGGGCACTGCCCGCCGTCTGCGGACGGCAGCCAAAGGCTCCGCCTTTGGAAACTGCAAGCCTTTTTGAAAAAAGGCTTGGCGAAAAACTTTAATAAAGGAGAACAATAAACCAAGTTCGCGGCACTGAAGGTAAGGCAAGCAATAATCTATGTTCGCGTACACGTCTGCGGACACTGTCCGCCGCGGATTGACTAAGATGAAAATTTGTGTATAATTATTATTGTAACGAAAACTGCGAAGGGACGTTTTACTGATGAATACTTTGTTTTCGCTTGACGGCAGACTGTCCGTCTGCGCAAAGCTTGTGAGACAGGGCGCAAAGCTCGCCGATGTCGGGACAGATCACGCTTATCTTCCAGTCTGGCTCGCAAAAAACGGGCTGATATCATCGGCGGTAGCTTCCGATATCCGTGAAAAACCGCTTATGTCGGGAGCCGAGAATATTGAAAAATACGGCTGCGGCGATATCGTCAGCACACGCCTTTGCTCGGGACTTGACGGAGTTTCCGAAGATGAAGCGGATGATATCGTGATGGCGGGTATGGGCGGAGAGCTGATCGCAAAGCTGATCGAAAATGCACCGTGGCTAAAAAACGCAGACAAACGCCTGATCCTTCAGCCTATGACAAAGGCGCACTTCCTGCGGGAGTATCTGTGCGAAAACGGATTTACGATACTCAGCGAGACCCCATGCACCCACGGCGGCAAATACTATACGGTCATTCACGCAATGTACACGGGCAGGATCACCGAGCACCCCATTTCGTATTACTACACGGGAGAGCTTGACGTCTCCGACCTTTCCCGTGAGTACATCGCTCAGATCCGCCGCAAGCTCGTCAAAAAGAGAAACGGCGCGCTCGCCTCGGGCGAAAATGCCGCGCCTCTCGATGAGGTCATTCGATTTATTGACGAGAAATTCTTTCAAAAGGAGCATTAATATGACGACAGTTCTTGATATTTATTCGTACATAGACAGCTTTGCGCCGTTCTCAGCTGCCGAGGACTGGGACAACGTGGGCGTTCTTGTCGGAGATGAGAGCGCGGCTGTCACAAAAGCGGTAGTCTCTCTCGACATCACAAACGGCGTTCTTGACGAAGCGAAAAAACTCGGAGCGGAGCTTGTAATAAGTCATCACCCGATCATTTTCGGCGGTATAAAGAAACTCGGAAGCGACAGTCCCGTATACCGCGCGGCGCAGTACGGCATCAGTTGTATCTGCGCTCACACAAACCTCGATAAATCACCCGTTTTCGGCGTGAATACTGCGCTGTCCGACGCCCTTGGGCTTACGGACTGCAAAGTCAGCGGCTCAAACGAGATACTCTTCACAGCAAACACGCTCTCTCCCGTGTCGGCGCGGGAGCTTGCAAAATCCGCCTGCGAGCGTCTCGGGATCGAAAGCGTGTCTTACATTGACGGCGGCAGGACGTTTTCAAAGGTCGGCGTCTGCTCGGGCGGCGGAGGAGGAGAGATATTTTCTGCGTTCAAAGAAGGCTGCGGCGCATTCGTAACAGGCGAGATAAAACACCACGAGCTGCTTTTTGCAAAAGAGCACGGCATCAGCGTCTTTGTCCTCGGTCATTACAAAAGCGAGGACGTTGTGATCGGGCCGCTGGCGCAGCTGCTTTCGGAGAAGTTCACCGAAACGGTGTTTGTAAAGTCGAAGGTGTTTACAGACGGAGTAACGCACTTTTCTATATAATATAAAAAACAAAAAGACGGCGGAGATCACTCCGTCGCCTCAGACTGTCGATAAAGTTAGTTCCAAATTTTTGAGAAGCGCTGCTTTGTTTCTCCTCCGTTCGCCGCATTGCTTCGCTCGCGGCTGCTTTGTTTAAGGAGACACTGATTAAAGCGAGTGCTCATATTGCGCCGTCAGATTTTCAGGCAGATTGCACGAAACGACCGCAGGAATACTGC
>ONIC01000217.1 GCA_900317815.1 uncultured Eubacteriales bacterium
CTCCAGCTGCTATTCGTGCTTTCCATTTCTTAAGTGCATCTTTCGCATTGCTGGAATACTGGCTGGCAAGAGTATTATCTTTGCCTTGCTGATACATAGCTTGGGCCATATCATTCTTATACTGGGTATAACCGTCCTGACCAAATGGGTTAATGGTAGTATCGATAAAAACCATATGGAAGCTACCATCTTTTATGGCATCCTGTATCTTTTTGGTAAGCATAGATGCTTCCATTTCAGTCTTTGCAAAACATACTACAGCAGGAATCTTGTTTTCAAATTCAGCTTCTCTATTGCGCAGTGTTCTAATTGCTTGGTCGAAATCACTAGAAGAAACAAATTTCAACTCATAACGCAACTTTAGTGCGCCACCAAGAGTAATAGCTTCAGTAACAGTTGTTTTATCTGTTAGCTGTTCGGCTATAAGTGCAGAAGTGGTTTTTCTATCTATTTCTTCTTTAAACTTATCTAATTCTGCTCCGCTTACTTCATTTACATATGCATTGTATTGGAATTTTCCATTACCCAACTGTTTTTTAAATAACACCTTATCTCGTACTAATTTTTCTGCACAGCGGCCAGCCGCACCGCCATCAAGATCAGAACCCTCAAAGGCATAATCTACATTCTTTTCATTTGGTATAAACAGTTCTACTGAATCGCCCGCATGTTGGGATATAGCTTGCAAAAGCAAAACTGTTTTAAGGATACGTTTCTCTTCCGTATCCAGTTTTTGGTTTGCACTACGGGTAAAATAATCTAATACACTTCTAATATCATGAGCCAAAAAGTCTCTTCCCTTATCGTAGAAGAACTCCCATAACATATCTATTGTTAAGAGCGGATTATCGTTTTCAGGGCCATAATTATCAATAAACCACTGGAAGCCCCTTATTTCATCCCCGCGATCATTTTTAATGAAGTCAAACATACTTCTTTGGTTCGAGTCAAATGCAGAAGAGATATGCTTTAACAGGAGAGCCGTATATGGGTGAATGGGCAAAATGTTAAGCATTTCCTCATCTTTGATGTTGGCAACTTCTCCTACGATCTTTCGCGAGTTCTTTGTGTTTGCAGCCAAATCCTCTGCCACGTCATTCCAATCATCTAAAACAGCCTTGTCTTGGTTCTTTTCCATTGCTGCTCCCATAAGTTGGAAGGCAATGTTTTCGGGAAGGCTAATAAGGCTATGCGGGTTGATAAAACGTCCGTTCAATTTGATAAAGTCTTTATCACCTTCATGAAACAAACCAGAACTGACGTGCGTAACAAGAATAAAATAAAACGGTTCAGTTTCACTTAACTCGCATAACTCCTGGAAACCAGTAAGATTTCTACTGTTGTTATAAAAATATTCGGTAAACTCGTCCCATATAAACACAATAGCTTTCAGCTTGTTTACTGATATGATTTCTGTGATCCACTTAGCGAGATCACTTGCAGTCATAGAAAACGCACGAATCTGACGTTCTCTTGCAACTTTAAAGATTTTTTCCATCAAGGCATGTAAAGCATTGTCCTGATATGTACCAAGCTTTTCGACAATTGCGTCAACATCGTCGCCGCCAAATAGATCTGAATAGCTTCCCTTTACATAAACATTAAAACTTTGCTTGTTTTCCGGATCTGAAAGATAGCGAATAACCGATTCTTTTAAAGAATCCTTACCTTTGTTTTCTATTCCGGCAAGTTCAAATGCACGTTCAATGCTCTCTTGAATGGCCAAAACCAAATCGTTATCACCCTGTATATTGGATGAACCATAACGATGAACAGTTAATACTTTACCACTATTCTTTATTCTCTGAAGATTATTACAGAGATCGTTATCCATGCCATACTTTTCGAAGTAAGCCTTAGTGTCATCCACACTGGCATCAAGTAGTTTCTTTAGGGTAAGAACTGCATGTGATTTACCAGTACCATATGCACCCTCTACCCAAATTGAAAGTTTTTGTTTTCTATCAAGCATACTGACGGTATTCTTTATAAGCCTGATGAATGTCTCATGAGGGAAAAATTTCTTCCACATATCCGGTTTACTGTTAATGACAGCTTCGTTTACAGCAGGGAAGTAGTCAGGATCAATGTCAAAATAGTGTCTGTAA
>ONIC01000071.1 GCA_900317815.1 uncultured Eubacteriales bacterium
GGAGGAATTATTTATGTCACCTATTCTTGAATTACATGACGTTGACGTTGCTAAGTTCCTTGCCGTGCTTGACACTTGCGAGGGTAATGTATTCTTGGTAACTAAGGAGGGCGATCACCTCAACCTCAGAAGTAAGCTTTGCCAGCTCGTTGGCTTGACACAGCTTATCGAGGGCGGCAAGATCGCAGAGGCTTACATCATCGCAGAGAACCCCGATGACGAACGTAAGCTGTTCAGATTCAACCTGCTCGGCGACACAGGCGACGCAAAGGTTGACTAATTTAGCTGTTTCCTTGTAATTTTGATGTTAGATGTTAGACCCAAAAAGGGACCGCTTCGGCGGTCTCTTTTTGTCGTTCCCCCGCTTTTTTGAAAAAAAGCTTGGCAAAAAACTTTATATTCCGCACGCTTTTTTGAAAAAAAGCTTTGCAAAAAACTTTATATTCCGATGTCGGATCATCTCGGCTTCTCGGTTTTTCGCCGCGTTTGGAGCTTTTTTCTCTACTCCCCCACTTTTTTTGAAAAAAAGCTTGGCAAAAAACTTTACGTTCCGCTGTCGGATCATCTCAGCTTCTCGGTTTTCCGCCGCGTTTGGAGCTTTTTTCTCTACTCCCCCGCTTTTTTGAAAAAAAGCTTAGCAAAAAACTTTGTATTCCGATGTCGGATCATCTCAACTTCTCGGTTTTTCGCCGCGTCTGAGGATCACTGAACTTTGTTTCCGAAGCGGAGGGACACGATCCAAAAATAATTATAGTCATTATGAATTGAAAAAAAACAAACTTTATGCTACAATCATCTTATAAAAACCGCAAAGGAGAACAATATGGCTAAGAAACAGTTTCTGGAGATCGGGCAGATCGTAAACACACACGGGCTGAAGGGTGACGTCAAGGTCGATCCGTGGTGTGACGGGCCCGAATTCATCTGCGAATTTGACGAATTTTACTTAAAGGACGGCAGCACGGTCGAGGTTGAGCGTGCCCGAGTACAGAAAAACTCTGCTATTGTAAAGCTCAAAGGTGTGGACACGATAGAGCAGGCGGATCTCATGCGCCGCACGGTACTTTTTATAAACCGTGACGATGTCGAGCTTGACGACGATGTATTCTTTATACAGGACATTCTCGGCTGTGAAGTCAGGGACGCCGACACAGACAAGCTCTACGGCAAGGTAACCAACGTACTCAAAACGGGCGCAAACGATGTCTACGAGCTCAAGGACGACGAGGGCAGGGAGTTTCTCATTCCTGTTATAGACGAGGTCGTGATCGGCACGGACATTGACAAAGGCGTTATCACGATACGCCCTATGAAGGGGATCTTTGACGATGAAGATTGATATAATCACATTGTTCCCCGAGATGTGCGAGGCGGTACTCGGTGAAAGCATAATCGGGCGGGCAAGAAAGAGCGGAGCGATCGAGGTAAACTGCCACCAGCTTCGGGACTACGCCTTCGACAAGCACAGACGTGTTGACGATGCTCCCTACGGCGGCGGCATGGGAATGTTGATGATGGCTGAACCTATAGCGCTGTGTTTTGAGGATATCTGCAAAAAGAACGGCACACGTCCGCATTTTATTTATATGTCTCCGCAGGGGAAGGTACTCGACCAGGAGAAGCTGAAGGAGCTTGCGAAATACGACAGTGTATGTCTTCTCTGCGGTCACTACGAAGGCGTAGACGAGCGATTGATCGAGGAATACATCGACGAGGAGATCTCGATCGGAGACTATGTACTGACAGGCGGAGAGCTGCCTGCGGTAGTACTTGCCGACGCGCTCTCCAGAATGGTGCCGGGAGTACTTTCAAGCGACGAATGCTTTGAGCTTGAAAGCCACTACAACGGACTTCTCGAATACCCGCAGTACACTCGCCCGCAGGTCTGGCACGGCAGAGAAGTTCCCGAGGTGCTGACGAGCGGACACCACAAGAACATAGAGCAGTTCAGGCGGATCGAGGCGATAAAAAGAACGGCAAAAAAGCGCCCCGATATGCTGCAAAAAGCGTCCCTTACCGATAAGGAACGGCAGCTTATCGAAGACGCCGAAAAAGAGACAAAAACCGTAAAAGAATAGGATTTACCGCATATTTTGGGTGTATTGGGCGAAGAAAAAAAGGCAATGAGTACAAATAGTAAAAAAAATTCTATTTAAGTTGCACAAAGAAAAAACTTCTAAAAATACCCTAATAGTTCATCACTCCAAACTTGCAAAAAGGGTGTTGACGGGAAATTTTAATGTGATATAATAGTATTATACAGTTAAGCTCATAAACCGCAACCGTATATACTTTTATGGAGAGAGGGTTAATTCAAATGTGTGTTAAGGAAGTTTTAGTAGAAAATCAGGTAGGTCTCCACGCGCGTCCGGCAACATTTTTTATCCAGAAGGCTAACGAGTTCAAGAGCTCGATCTGGGTTGAGAAGGAAGAGCGCCGCGTCAACGCAAAGAGCCTTCTTGGCGTGCTTTCGCTCGGTATCGTAGGCGGCACAACGATCAAGATTCTTGCTGACGGCGCAGATGAAGAAGACGCTGTTGAAGGTCTTGTTCAGCTCGTAAAGAGCGGCTTTGCTTCGTAAGAAATACCTGCCGAAATCCCGTTTAGCTCAGCACTCGCGCAGACGGTTTGTACGCACATTATGCAATATGTCATAGAAAAAGCACCGGTTTTCGCCGGTGTTATTTTTTTATCTGTTACAATTTTCTCCCGGAAAGCACCGCCCGATCAGTTGGCTATAAGAAGAACAGATTAACATATGCGGCAATAAAGATATGCCGCATTTAAAGTTGGGCGGTAATTGCCTGCGGTCGCTCGACCGCCCCCCGACAATTGGCACTTAGTCGGGGGCGTTTGCGCATGTTGTGAATGCAATATCTGTTCGTCTGATATTATTATACTACATAACTCAGACTATTTTAAGTATATGTTTCTAATTTTTCTTTATACATTAACGCCGCTTATTCCCCCACAGCTTCCCTCAGCATCTCTATCTCCGCCTTATATCCGGGGATATCGTTCGGGGTTTCGAGGACGATCGGGAGCTTTCTGATCTCGGGACGGGAGATGAACTTCACGAGCGCATCAAGTCCGATATTGCCCTTGCCGATCAGCTCGTGGCGGTCCTTATGAGAACCGAGAGCATTCTTGCTGTCGTTCAGGTGGACGGCATACAGGCGGTCAAGCCCGATGATCTTATCAAATTGCTCCATGACGGAATCCGCATCGTTTACGATGTCATATCCGCCGTCGAAGATGTGGCAGGTATCGAGGCATACGCCGAGTTTATCGCTGCGCTCTACCCTGTCTATGATCGCGCGCAGCTCTTCAAATGTGCGGCCGACCTCGCTGCCCTTCCCTGCCATAGTTTCGAGCAGCACGATTGTCTTTTGTTCGGGCTTTAAAAGCGTGTTGAGCAGTTCGACTATGTAATCCGTGCCGATCTCAACGCCCTGCTTGACGTGACTGCCCGGGTGAAAGTTGTAGTAAACGCCGTTGACGTGCTCGAGGCGGTCGAGGTCGTCCGACATTATCATATTGGCAAGCTCTCTGATATGCGGGTCTGCCGAGCAGGCGTTGAGCGTATAGGGAGCGTGGGCAACGATCTTTCCGCCGCCGTGAGCCGCCCAATAATCATTGAACGCCTCGCAGTCGGAAACGTCGAGGTCCTTCGCCTTGAAACCGCGCGGGTTTCTCGTAAAGAACTGGAACGTATTCGCGCCGATCGAGACAGCCTCCTGTCCCATTTTAAGGTATCCGTTCGAAGCCGACAGATGACATCCGAGTGTAAGCATAAATAACCTCCTGCGGGCAGTACCATGCGGGCAGTACCCGGCGGGTAATACCCGCTGATATATTCCGATGATAGTTTCAAAAAATGCGTTGCTTTTTGCCGCATTTGTAATTGAATATCAACTTGTAATTCCGTGATATGCGGGCAGTACCCGGCGGGTAATACCCGCTGACATATTCCGATGATAGTTTCAAAAATGCGTTGCTTTTTGCCGCATTTGTTATTGAATATCAACTTATAATTCCGTGATATGCGGGTAATATCCGCTGACAATTTCCGTTGATAGTTTCAAAAAAATGCGTTGCTTTTTGCCGCATTTGTAATTAAATATCAACTTATAATTCCGTGATATGCGGGCAGTACCCGCTGACATATTCCGATGATAGTTTCAAAAATGCGTTGCTTTTTGCCGCAGCAGTTCCCGCTATATATACTCACCCCTCGCTGTGCAAAACGAGGGGCGATATTTTATCAGGTCCTGAAGAACGCCGCAAATGCAAGGTACGACATATATACATCGACCTTGGCTACGACCTCCATAGGTGCGTGCATAGAGAGCACGGGAACGCCGAGATCAACTACGTCAACATTGTAATTGGCAACGTACTTAGCGATCGTTCCGCCGCCGCCGCCGTCTACCTTTCCAAGCTCGCCCGTCTGCCAGAGGATCTTGTTGTCCTCGAGCATTCTGCGGATCTTGCCCATATACTCTGCGGAAGCGTCCGACGTGTCGTACTTTCCGCCCGAGCCTGTGTACTTCGTGATGATAACGCCGCCGTTTAAGTAGCTTGCGTTATTCGCCTCGAATGCGCTTGCGTATGTCGGATCGAAGGCTGCGTTGACATCTGCGGAAAGGCAGGTCGACTTTGCCATAACGTGACGGAAGGCGTTGCCGTCTGCTTCTGCGAGGTCCTCGATAAACGTATTGAGGAATGTGGACTGCATACCCGTATTGCCTTCGGAGCCGATCTCCTCCTTGTCGCAGAGGAACGTAATAAACGTGCTGTCGGGAGTCTCCGCATTGACAGCAGCCATAACTCCGGGATAAGCGCACACCTTGTCGTCGTGGCCGTAAGCGCCGATCAGACTTCTGTCAAAGCCGATATCGCAGGGAGTAAATGCGGGAACAAGATCAAGCTCCGCCGAGAGGAAGTCCGACTCTGTGATACCGTACTTCTCAAAGAGTATATTAAGGATATTGAGCTTGACCTGCTCCGACTCATTGTCAGAGTTGAACGGTCTGCTGCCGATAAGAACATTGAGGTTCTCGCCCGGGATCGCCTTGCCCATAGGCTTGGTAGCCTGCTCACGGTCGAGGTGCGGGAGCAGATCGGAGACGATGAACTTCGGCTCGCCCTCTTCCTCACCGACGCATACATCTACACACTCACCGTCAAGGCGGACGATCCTGCCGTGAAGTGCGAGCGGGATAGTAGTCCACTGATACTTCTTGATACCGCCGTAGTAGTGTGTTTTAAAGAAAGCGAGGTCATTTGCCTCGTACACGGGATTGGGCTTCAGATCAAGCCTCGGGGAGTCGATATGCGCGATAACAAGTCTCACGCCGTTGTCTGTGCCGTTCTTTCCGATAACGCACAGACCGATATTCTTTCCCCTGTTGACAACGTAGATCTTATCGCCTGCGCTGTACTTTTTGCCCTGCTCGTATTTTTTGAAGCCGTGCTCAAGAGCGATCTTCTCTGTCGTTCTGACAGCCTCACGCTCGACTTTGCTCGTCTTCATAAATTTCATATAGCCGTCGCAAAACTCGTCTGCTTTTGCGATCGTCTCTTTGTCGAGCTTCAAAGCGCCCGACGGCTTTTTTGCGGCGAGCTTTTCTTTAAGCAGAGCCGCTTCTGTCTTTTTTTCGTTTTCAGACATTTTAACTCTTCCTTTCAGATAAAATACACCCGGTTATACATCCGGTTAGTCTGTAATTACATTATATCACAAAACCACAAAGAATTAAACAACAATTTACAATTCGGAAGATAAATTTAGACCCCAAAATTATCACAGCGAGTAACTGCTCGCAATTTCCACGATTTTTCCGTATATAAACTTACCCGAAAACAGGTGAGAAGCGACTCCGTCATTCCAAATTCCACACTATAAAAAAGCGGAGCAAACTGCCCCGCTTAAAAATTTCTGTTCGTATCAATCCAGCACGTAAATGTTGAGCTCCTGTCTGCCGAAGGCGTTGCATTCGTCTTCGCTGTTCATATAGAGGTCAGCCACGATATCTCCTGCCATGCAGGCTGTGCCTGTGTCCTCGGCGATAGCATAGCCGTAAACATAGCTGCCGTCTGCCGAGCAGATATAAAGGCGTGTTCCGTAGGGGATCACATCGGGATTTACGGCTACCGTGCCGACCTTAGGAGTCGTACCTGTTGCCGTGATGCCGTTGATCTCGTTGTACGCCGTGCATACGCCCGTAATAAGAGTGCCGTAAGCGAAGCCGTCGCCCGCGTTGTCGGAGCCTTCGCCGAAGGTCTGCTCCTCGCTGCTGCCGCTTCTTGCCGCTGTCTTCTTAGTCTCTGCCTTCGACTCGTCTGAGTTCTCGGAAGCTGCGGAGCTTGCATCGTCCTGCTTTTCTTCCCTGATCTCCGTCTCGGGCTGTCTTGTACCTACGAGAACGATCTTGTTCTCGGGCTTGATAACGACCTTCTTGCCGCTCTCTTTTTTCTCGGTAAGCTCGCCGTTTACATACTTTTCCTTGTATGTATACTCGATCTTGCCTTCCTTGCCTTCCTGCTTGACGACTGTCTTTCCGATATCGAGCGCCGAATACGCTTCTTCAACGACTGTCGGCTCTATCTTCTCGAATTTTGTCGTCGTTCTGTAAAGCACCTCGTCAACGCACAGCGTCATACCGCTTGTAACCCTGGCTGTCAGCTTTACTCCCTCGTTGCCTTCGCTGCAAAGTTCGCAGCCTGCAAATTCAAGAGCGTTCTTTACCGTGCCCTCGGGTACGTAAACGAGCTTTTTCTCTCCGTTTTTCTGAAGGTATACCTTAACTCCCCTGACGATACTTATCTGAGTGTCGCCTGAAAGCGCCGTCTCGGGCGCGGGCGTTACAAAATCGTTGGGAGAGATCTCAACGCCTGCTTTCTCAACAGCATCGGCAACCGTGCCGCTTGTAAGCACTGCCTCGTGCTCTTTGCCGTCCGCAGTGACCTTCACGCTGAACGCACGCTTGATCTCAATGCTCAGGTCATTGCCCGAATTTTCCGTAACGATCGTCTCGTCTCCGTCATTGAGAGTGATCCCTGCTTCGGCAAGAACCGTATTTATATCATTTGAGTCGGCAGCTACCGTGTATGTTCTGCCTTCGTCGGTGATAAACGCCGTCTTTCCGTCGGAAGCTGCCGTCATTACCGAAACAGCCGCCGCAAGTCCTACGACTGCAACTATGGTAAACTTTTTCAGTGTGGACAGACCGTCGGAAGGCGCTGCGTGCCTTGCTTTCTTGTACGATGTCAACATAAACCAGTGTTCTCCTTATAAATATACCCGAACACTCACGGCATAAACAAAAAAACTGCCGTTTTATCCGGGTATCAAGCTGTCGATCTCCGACCAAGAGATCGTTGCTGTAAGACAGCAGCGTGTCCGCCGCAAGAAACACATAACACCCCGGATAACCCCATCCGGTCAAAAGCTATGCGCTACAGACAGCTATCGTCATAAGCTTCGCACCACGATTTGTATTATACAATAAAAATTTCAGCAAGTCAAATAAATTACATAAGTGTTATTTGTGTACTTTCACCAATATCCATACCCATATACAGCCGTTTTGTCCCGTAATTCCGCGATATTCGACCGTTTGTTCGTTCCTATAGGCGGCTTGCTATGTGCATTATGTAGAATTATCGCCAGTTACAAAGTCTGAAAAGGTGTTTCCAATATGCAAAAAGTGAATAAATATTCGTAATAAATGAATATATACAACATATTGATGTTTTCTTCCCCGCCAATGCAAAATGTAGACCGCCCTATGTGAAATATATGTGAAAGAACACCTCTTTTTACAACATAATCTGTTATATGTCCGTTTTCGACATTGTAATCTATCACAAACGAACCCCACCGCTCTTTGTACTATTCCACAGAAAAAGATTTCATTCTTGTAGCTTATGAATAATTATTGACCCTCTTATACATTTATATTTCTCGTTAGGAATTATTCGCCGCTTTATATTCTTCTCCGACATTATATTCAGCCGTTATTTATTATCAATTGTCCCCCATTTTAACCTTATCGAATTGTACAATATCACCACCTGTCAAAAACCGACCTTTTCAAACATTAACAGAAGCGTAATCTATGAACTTTTTTGGGAGACACTGATTAAAGCGAGTGCTCATATTGCGCCGTCAGATTTTCAGGCAGATTGCACGAAACGACCGCAGGAATACTGCCGTA
>ONIC01000070.1 GCA_900317815.1 uncultured Eubacteriales bacterium
AATACCCCCTTAGAATTTCCACACTTTAGTTTTTTCGTGTGTCTACTCTAAGGGGATTATATCAGTCTTCCCCACTCGCCGTTTTATGTATTATACTCTATGCCGCTATCAGTTTATTGATCGGGCTGTCATCTTCAGCCATGCCTACGCTGTACCTCAGTACGGCAAGTGCATCGTTCGCCGTGATTTCGGTGTCACCGTCGACATCTGCAAGTTTATTTTGCTCGGGTGTGAGATCTGCCATGCCAACGCTTGAACGGAGTATTGTCAATGCGTCGTTTGCCGTGATCTCGCCGTCGCCGTCAATGTCGCCATAGCTGCCGATGATCTCCGGCTCTTCCGGTTCTTCGATATCCTCCGGCTCGTTTTCAGGGTGTTCCGAAAGCACAAGTTTGGTCGAGGCGGAAACGTCGAAGCTCTCGGCTAAGAAGGTGAGCGTTGTCTGTGCGGGAAGCTTACCCGTAACAGTTACCTTTGCTTTGCCATTTGCGTCAGTCGTTATCGTGGAGCTATCGAGCGTTAGGATATCGTTTCCTGCGTCCGTCGTTATCTTTATATCGACATTGGCGGAAGCCTTTTCGTGGAGAAGCTGTATCACGATCTCTGTCGGCTCGTTGTACTTTGCAACGACACGCTTGGGAGCGTCGATCTTTTCAGCTCTTTCTATTACTTCGGAGTTCGTCTGATATACAGGTGAGAGATACAAGCCATTGTAGCTCTTTACGTCGCCTACCGTTACGCTTACCTCTCCGCTCAAAGGCGAATCGGCAACGAAACGGAATTTCGAGGCATATTTCAGTCTGTAATTGTCGAAGCTTTCCTCCGGGTTTAGCGGCTCGATCTTTCCGGAAACTGTGCTGCCGCCGCTCGTTACCTTTATCGTCTCGTTTGTGACAGAGTATAGATCCATATACTGCGTGAAAGTGATGTCTACACCGTCCGTGTATGCCGCCACAGAATTTACCTCGGGTGCGTAGAGCGATTTCATTGAAACGTTCACCTCGGTCTGTATCGGAAGAACGGGTACCCATTCACTTGCCGTATTCTCATAGCCGCTCTTCTCGAAGCGGACCTGCCACCAGCCCTCGGGCACAAACCACTCGTAGTGACCTATATCATCCGTTACAAGCGGATTGAGCTGCGAATACTCAGAGGAATCCCAGACTATAGCGTTTGTGCCGTCGCTGCTATTGCTGTACCAGAGCGTTGCTGTAACGCCTTCTATGCGGTTGCTCGCTACTGCCTCGCAGACGTAACCGGACGGGTCTACACCGCTCTTGACAGTCACTGCGCTTGTGTCTTTTTTGCCGGTCGTTTTCTTCTTCGGCTCCTGATCCTTGCACTTGCAGTCGCTTAATCGCCTTTGCGCGCTTCTGACAGCATACTCAATTTCAAGCTTCATATCTTTGAGCGGGTCAGCCTGCATTTCAACGTAACCCTGAAGAGCATCGGGAAGGATATGTGTTTTTGCTATACCGTTCAATCCCCCGCCTATTATCATCTTTGAAACACTCCAAAGGCTTCCAAGATCAGGTATAGAACTGATTATCGAATCAGCCGCAAGCGTACTTAGATACCAGTACATACTATTGATAGCCCACTTTATCCTCATCGTTGAATACGATGTGCATTTGCAAAGCTGCGGGATAATTCTTTCAATCCTGGACGCCATGTCTCCGAGATCGGAAACCTTGATAATATTATCGCAGAGAGACATCAGAGGTCCGAGCACAGCCTGAACTTTTGCGTTGTACTTCATAAGGGTCTGGATTTCCTTGCTCGTCGCCGCCTTTCCGATAACGCTTTGAGCAAGAGCTTTAAGGTGAGGATTATTTGGATCCATAGCCTTGCCCAAATCAGGTGATATGACGTGTTTGTACGTATCACTGGCGGAGTTGAGGAATCCGGAAGTGTTCGCCTGCAATATATCAAGCAGCTTGAGCGCCTTCCTCAGCCACTTTGCCGCGGGTTTTACTGTCTTTGCGATTTTCCTTGTGAGATTTGCAATCTCTGAGGGTGGTATGATGTTATGGTCGCAACCGGTGCAGAGTCCCGACTCTTCGATTACGAGCGCAGCGCCCGACGAAACCGGTATCTTATCGTAGCTGTCATCTTCGGAATACTTTATTGCATAGCCCTCTGTCAGATCGATAAAGTCGTACTCATACTCAATATCGTCACTGCCGGGCTCAAAGAGCAGTCCTTTGTCACCGTAGGTCTTTATCTGCTTATAGCCCTTTTGAGTGAGCATATCTGCGGTAACGGAATCATCAAGATCGATAACGCACTGTACCTCCTCACGGCTTTCGTAAATCTTGTTAAGCTCGCCCATAGCTTCTTCAAGCTGAGAGAGATCGTCCTTGCAGTATTCGGCGCTTGCCTCGCTTATCTCCCTGATGAATGCCTGATTGTCCTCGTTGACCGTCACAAGCAGCTCATCGAGATCAATCAGCGCAAGCGTCTCCTCCGTGAAGCCATACTCAGTGAGCCATTCGATCATTTCGTCCTTCGTTATCTCGTTTGCGTCAGCAAGCTCCTCAATTGTACCGTTCAGATCCTGTACCTTCTCATTGTATTCGCTGATCTGCTTTTCGATCTCCGCCGTATCCGCATAAAGATAATCGTAGTCAATAATTTTCTCCTCATCCGCAACGATATTGACAGCCACATCGACAGGACGCGTGCTCGGGGTGTATGTGTACGATCCTACGAAGGTTCCGCTGTCCTCATCAAAAACGAGAGGAACGACGATCTCTATGCTGCCATCGGGTGTGGATGTTCTGACCTCTGCGTCTGTGACTTTTGACGCATCACCGCCGACAGTCAACACAAAGGTAAAGCGGGGCGATGCCGGAACGAATTTATAGTAAAGCGAGCTTTCCTGACGGTCGTTAAAGTTGATAGTGACCTTCTGACTGCTGTGCAGCATTTCAAGCTTTACGGGTACTATTGCGTTTGAATCGTATTCAAGCAATCTTTTCTCAGTCGTGAACGAATCGACGACTGCGTATATCTCGTGCAGCGACTTGCTGTAGGGCTCAACAAGCTCAAACTCTATCTCGTAGCTGCCGTCCTTATTCGAATATGTTGTTCCCGCAAGGATATCGTTGTCGTAATACTCGACCTTCTTGTTCGGGAGCGTAGTTCCGAAGGAATGAACGGTAGTTGTATTGATGCGCTCGGGCAGGTAGAAGTCGAATTCTTCAACGCCGCACTCGACCGTCCCTATGGACTCTGTGTACGTTTCCTCACCGCTTTTGAAGGATGCTTTTACCGTTACGGTATCGTCACCGGACGCTTTAGCCGCTTTTATGGCAACGCGCACAGTACCCTTCTTCTCCTTGACAGGGATATATACCTCACCGTCAGAATTGCCGTAGCCGATCTTCTTGTTGTCCACGGTAACGCTGCTGCCGCTTAACGAAAAGCTCTCGGGCACATTGAGTAAAATATTGATATCGGATACATCGGAGTTCCTGTTGAATTCGTAATCGACATTCACGACGGCATACTGCCCGATAGTAACGAACGAGCGGTTGATCGTAACGCCGCACTTTGAAGTTTTGAGGAACGATGCCTTGCTCTCGTCAAGGTCGGGGATCGTGGTATTTTCAAGCTTCGATGTTTTTCCGTTTTCGACTGTCACGGTTTTCCTGACGTAGTCCTTGTTCTCTTCAAGACCGTATTTCCCGAATTTCTCCAGTGACGCGGGTGCGTAGTAGCGGTTGCTCTCGTTCATCAGAATGACGGTGTATTCGCCTTCAGGCAGCCCGTTTGAGGTGACGTCTGCCCTGTTTATCGCGAGTGTTGTGACATACCTTCCATTACTGTCAAAGAAAATCGCAGAGTTTTTCTTTTCGGAGTTAGCCGTCCGGATAATATTCACTCTGCCAAGCTCCAAAAGCTCAAGGATAACGCTCTCGTCAGTGCCGAGAACAAACGTGCTTTCTGCTGTGCCGCAGCCGTCGAGCGATACGGTGACCTTGACCTGCTCGCCTTCCTTGACCTCGTTGAGCGGCAGATTTATGTTATTTACCGAGACGGTGCAGCCCTCGATAATGCGTCTTCTCGAAGCGTTTTCTACCGTTATCTCCGCACCGCCGACAACGTCCTCGCTTTCGCTGCTGTCAAGCGAACGCTTAGTGATATTTAGAGGAACATTGACCGTCTCTACAGCTTTAAGCGTAATGTCCAGCTCGGGATCATCGAGGTTATTCAGGCTCTTTTTGTATATCTCGCAGCCCTGCTTTTTTACGATGATGTTTGAATGTAAATTTTTTGCTTCGATCGTAAACTCGCCTTCGTCATCGGTAACGGCAGCAAGCGTTTTTTCGTTTTGCCTGCTGTACTCCTGTGTGACCGAGACAGACGCGCCCCTGACGGGCTTTTCCTCTGCGTCTGTCACCTTTCCCGAGATAAGCACAACGGGTATCGGTACAAGCTCGCATTTAATCGTCATATTTGCGCTGTCGGCCGTCACTGTCTGCTTCTCGGGAGTGAAGTATGTCTCCCCGAGCCTGCTGTATTTAAATGTAACGGTGTATTTATATGTATTGCCCAGAACGACGTTTTCAAGTGCGCTGCCCGTTTTGAGATATGCACCGTCCTCAGTATACCACATTATATTGCAGGAGTCCGTGATTTCAGTCTTGCTGTCTGTCACGACGGACACTGTCAGGGTCGAAAGCCCCTGCATATCGGCAAACTCAGCTTCTGCTTTGCCGTTTGTAAACGCTATGTTATTAATTGTACCGAAAACAAGGTCTTTATCAGAAAGAACCTGAGCATTGTAGACCTCCGCGGGGTCGAAGCCGTAAAGACTCATCTGCGGCTTATCGATAATACGCAGATAGGCGAGCTTGCCTGTCTTTGCGTAAGTCACTTTGAGCTTCTGCCCGACATACGTTTCGTCAAGACTGACGTTCATAATGCCCGAATGGTCGCCTACAATAAATTCGTAATTGATATTATTCTGTTCCGCAAACTCCTGCGCAAATGATCCGGGGTTGCACTGAATTGTCAGACTCTTTATGAAGACTGTTTCGCCCATACTTATGTCCATGTCGTAGTCAGCAAGGAGCGCATTTTCCGAGATTGCCGTTACAGAATCAGGAACTACAAGATTCTTAAGGCTCTTACAGCCGTAAAAAGCATAATCCTTGAAGCCAACCACACCGTCGGGTACGACAATGTTGGTCAGCTTTTCACAATGCGCGAACACCTGCTCACCTAAATAATTGATCGTATACGGAAGGGTCACCTCTGTAAGGTTGTGACAGTTTCTGAAAGAGCAGTCGCCGAGGCTCTCCATTCCCTCGGGTATAACAACACTTTTCAAAGCCGTGTCGTTGAAAGCACAGGTGCCAAGCTTCTTGACTCCGCTTGAAAGCTTTACCCTTTCAAGACTCTGGCAGGATGAAAAGGTAAATTCGCTCATATCGGTAACGGTGTCAGGGATAATGATCTCCTTGAGTGACTTGCAGCCTTCAAATGCGCCCCAGCTTATCGTTTCAAGGCCTTCCGGCAATTCTATGCTTTCAAGCGAGCTACAGCTGCCGAAAGAGTAGTCCTGGATGGCAGTTACATTCTCGTGCAGCTTTATGCTTTTGAGTCCGTAACAGTTCTGGAGCATATGTCTGCCGATGTAGGTGACCTTCGGCGGTATCTCTACGCTCTCGAGCTGAGTATTGCCGTAAAGTGACATATATCCCATTTCTGCGATTGTATCGGGCAGATCGATACTCTTTATTGTAGAGGAAGTTATCGCTTCCGGTCCGAGCTCGGTAACACCGCTCTCGACAACTACCTTGTCGATGTCAAAGTCCTTCCACTCGATACCCTTGTAGAGAGGACCCTCACCGCTGATGGTCATGACCTTTGACGACACATCGTACTTCCATGTCAGGTCACCGATAGTGCCGCTGTCACCCGAGGCACTGCTCGTAAAAGGCGCACATTTAGCGGACGGCTCGTTGTAGGGAGTATCGGACGTCTGCGACACCGGGGCGTATTTCTCTCCTTCGACCTCCGATATGACGGAAACGCCGCCTGTCTGTATGGTCTGAGAAAGCGTAACGCTCTGCGGCTGTAATGGATCTTCTGCTTCGACCATCTGAGCAGCCACCGATGTAAGGGTACCCGCCGCCATTAAAGGCGCAAGAAATGCGGCTGCGATCTTTTTCAGTAGTTTACTCATAACATCATCTCCAATAAATTTTGACATAATACTAAAATTATGTATTAATTATAGCTCAATTTTCATGACTTATCAAGGAATTATTAGGTCATATTGCTAACAATGTCCATTTTTGTCATCTTGTCATAAAATGATGAAATTATTTGTGTAATATTGATAAGAGTAAATGTACGCAGGAAAAGCCAAAATGTTCTGCCAATACTATGAATTAAACTTCGTCGTTATCTCAAAAAAGCAAGCGGCATTGTTGACCGCTTTCGTAGTGGAGCAGATTCAATTCCTCTTTTCTGATGGCGTATATTATTATACAGCATAAAGAAACAGCCGCAGACCCTTAAAAGAGGATCGGCAGCTGTATTATATAATATTTCACCATTTATAAAAATTTTCAAATTTTTATTTTCGTAACAAACCTTTTGCCCCTCGGAACAATCTAAGGAATCACTGATTAAAACCCTCCACAGATAATCAAGCTCAACACGTGACGAGATTTTTCACATTCGTCTGTTTGTAATAGCAAAACTCTCTGCTTTTGAGCTTCAAAGTTCAGCTCACTGAGCGCTTTATAAAGCCTTTGGTCTCGCTCGGTAGTCAAAATCTCGTCTTCTGGGGTGGTATCAGACTGTGTGGGCACATTATTATTTCCGAAAATCAGTCGGTTTTATTTTCTGATTTGCTGGCAGGCGAGGTTGTGAGCTATCGAGAAAAGCCATGTCTTAAAGCTGCTTTTCCCGGAAAACATCGCTTCAAAAGCGGCTATCACGGCAATGTATCCATCATTATATCCTCAGCGTCGTCAATATTGCGGACATAACCGAAAACAAACAGCACAACACTTAAGCGATATCTTTCAAACAATGCTTTGAGCGATTCTTTATTTCCTGAATGGGAAAACTCGTTATAGAGACTTTCATCGGGAACATTCACGTGTGCTCCTCCTAACATTTTCGGCAGCAAGCATATCGGGAGAAGCTGAGTTAATGCTTTTTTTTGACTATATTTCCACTTTCCTTAACTAATATTTAAAAACATCAAATATCAAACCCGGCACAGAGAAAATCAACTCCGTGCCGGGTTTTTATTGGTGGGATTCAGGAAACATGCGGCAAAGCTGCGAGCCTGCGTTACCGTCACTCCTCACTCCTCACTCCTAACTCCTAATTACTAACTAAATCGATGTCCGTAGTGCTGAAAATATCCATCTCATTTTCCGCCTTGTTGGTTGGGGTGCTTGCTGTTACTATGTCTTCGTCGTCCAGATGCAGCACTTCAAACTCGGGCGTTTCGTATTTCTTCATTTATTTTTCTCTCCTTCTGTTTTACGACATTACGAAGTTGTAGGCTTCCTTTGCGTAGTAGTACAACGCTTGTGCCGTTTTCTTCGTCTCGGTCGTCGCCCTGCTGCTGTTCATTACGATATACACGTAATCCATTGCGCTGTAATTAACGGTCATAATGGTTTCTAGCCATGAATTACTACCTGGGTACGAAATATAAGCGCTCTGTTCGTTGAGCAGCTGATCCGGAGAGCGTACTGTCACATCATAATAATAGTAATCGCTGCCGTCCTCATATTGATAAAACCCATAGCCGAATCTGTCTTCAAATTCACCCGTCACCTTGAAGTAGTGACGAACTGTAAGAGAATCATTCAGGATAAGCGATGTACCGTAATAGGAAAGTTCTGCTTTATCGTCATTGAACTTGACGCTCTCGGGTTTTGTAAAGTCTGATGTAAGCTTACTGATATCGTCGATATAGTCGCTCTGTGTGTAAGCTAAGCTGTACGCTTTGCCGGATGCTGCGTCCGTAATATCACGGTTTACAAGGTTGTCTGTTTTGTAATCAAACAGCTCCTGAGCGCTTGCGCAGTAGTTCACGAGCGCCTTTGCGAAGCTGCGTGTGCTGTCAGTATATTCCTGCTCGTTTGCTTCCTTTTCTCCGTCTTTAAGAAGCGGCAGGAGATAGTTATCTCTTATGTTGAAGGTACCCGTTTCGAGAACATTATACGAGTTGAGCACATACGTGTTAGTCTTATAATCGTACTCTGATTCAACGTCGCACATAACGGTGTACGTTATCGTATCGCCAAGCTCCTTTGCAGCAAGATTACAGTCTGCTGTGTAGCCGCCGTCACTTGAGGTGATGTAGGTAAAATCAGTTTTTTCGCTGCCCCACTCGAACTTCACGTCGAGTTCGTCATTCTCTGCTGCATCGAAGCTCGCTCTCAGCTTGATATTCTCGCCTGTGACGAGCTGTGCGCCTTTAAGGAAGGTGCCATTATAAGCAAGCATTGCTTCGCCGTTAACGAGCTTGATTTCTGTATTTGCTCTGTCGGACTTAAAATATGTATTCGGGGCTGTGTTACCGTTGTCAGTGCTGTAGCCGTTAGTGAAGGCTCCCAAGCCGCCTGTATAATGAAGCTCAGCGCCGTTTTCAAGTGGGCCGTCTATGTTGAGCTTAGATGATATGTTGCTGATCGTTTTTGTTACCTGCTCGTCGTCAAGACCGTTTTGTCCGTCGTAATCGGATTCAATAGAGAGATTGTAATTATCCTTGACAACAGGAGAGCCGTGAACGTTTACGGTGCCGTTCTGTATCGCACCGCTTGTTTGGCTTCTTTGGGAAGAATAATTGCCGGATATTTCGCCGCCGTACAGATTGAAGATAGCGCTGTATTCATTCAAAACGGCGCCGTAACTGCCTCTGTTTCCGGTCAATTTGCCGCCGAGAAGCGTAAATGTGCCTTTATTGTAAACACAGCAGCCAGAACTGTAAGAAAAATGTGCACTGCCGCCTGTGAGCATACCCTTTTGGCTATCGGAGGTGTCGTTTAGCGTCAGTGTTCCGTCATTTATTATAACGTTTCCCGCAAGACCTTGCTCACCTGTCCAATCGGACTTATAAACACCGTCGTTGAGATTTCTGTCGATTTTATGACCGTTGAGGTCGATCGTGAGGATCACATCCGATGGGATTTCCAAACCGGTATTAGATCCGCCTTTCACGAAGCTATACCAAACAGCATCATGATCAAGTTTAATAGTGCCTTCCTTTGACTCGGATTCGGCTATTTTTTTTATGTCGTCACAAAGGACACCCCAATAATACTTTTCAAAGCCAACTTCACCGTTTTTCTCACTTATGATCCAATTCTTTTCGGCTTCGTCACAGTCAAAATAATCAGTAGGGTCGGCGTTGGGGTTGTTCGCTTCAAAACCGCTTGTAAAAACACGGGTTTCGGGGTCGTTCACGGTAACGCTTAGTTTCTCATTCCGATCTTCTATGTCTTCAAAAGTACCGCTTATCTTGATATTCTGACCGTCCTGAAGGAAAACATTCTGGTAAACATATTCATCGAGTGTGCTGTCGTATTCATAGTTATCATCAACACGGGCATTATACCTCATTTCTATAGTGCCCAAATTGTCGTTATACAAACCTTGCCATTTACCCACTGCGCTTTCGTTATCGTCCGTTTTGTTAGAATAGATCTGCGTTATCTGCGTATCGTAATCGGTCACATATTTATCAAAGATAAGCGCTCCATTGTTATAAATACCGCCGCCAAGTGATCCACATTTGTTATCACAGATCTCTGTTCCGTTCAAATAAAGCGTACCTGTGTTATAGATACCGCCGCCGTTTCGCGTCGAATAGCTGTAATTAACATGTACGTTCGTAAGCGTCAGCGTTCCGTTATTTACAACTGCGCCGCCGTTTCCCGTATTGGCGCTGTTGCCTATCGAACCGTTTTGGACTGTCAGCGTACCATTGTTTATGAATATGCAGCCGTTCTCTTTAGCAGAATACACGTCGAGATTTCTGTATAAACATTTGGAGTTAAGGTCGATTTCAACGGTCTTTCCGCTTGGAATATTGATATAATTATCTTCCTGCGTTGGGTTAATAATCGAATCCGTCGAATCGCTCAGCTTTATTTTGACATTACTGCCACCTTTGTTGATCGCCGCTTGTATCTCGCTCCACGTTGACACCTCGATGGTATCCTCGCCTACAGTGTCTGCGCTCGCTGAAACGGCGATAGACTGAGTCACGCTCGCTATACTGCCAAGCGGTGCATAGCCCGTAACGAGCGCCGCTGCAAGCAGCAGTGACGCACCCTTTTTGAATAGATGTGTTTTCATTTAATGCTCCTCCTTATTGCGTTGAAGTTCTTCCTTAAGCTGTGCCTTATCTATTTTTGCGTTGCGGCGAAATTCGGGCGGAGTTGTGCCGTGATATGAGATAAAGGCTTCTCTGAACTTTGAAGCGCTGTGATAGCCGACTTTATTCGCCGTTTCAAGCACGGTGAGTTCAGTCTCACGAAACAGCTCAGCCGCCTTTTCCATTCTCACACGGCGCTGATACTCCTGAAAACCGAAGCCGTAAATATTGCGGAAGTAATTTTTGATAGACGTCTCGCTGATGCCGTATTTTTTTGCGAAATAGCCGACTGTCCAGTGCTTTTCGCACTCGTTTGTCAGGCGGTCGTGGATATCCTCAGCAATTCTCGCCTGCGCTCTGTTAGCAAACGTTCTCGGCTTGAACTTTGAGTTGACGAGGTCTCTCCCGATGCTGTGACCAAGCTCGGAGGCTTTGATGATTATAAGCTCACGATCAGCTTTGTCTGTGCAGTATCTTATCAGCTCTTCGGTTATACGCCTTGTGCCGTCTTGAGCGCTGATAAAATAGAGCGAATTGATGCTCGTCGCAAAATCAGGCATATCCATGCGCTTTATCGCCTGTTTCAGCATTGCGAGCGTCGGAAGCTCCTCAATGACACGATCGACCTGCATAATGACCTCGACACAGAGAAAATCATCGGCGTGAAACGCGGAGGCATTGCTTTCGTCTATGTAATAATCCATAGCGACCTCGCCTGCGGTGAGGTATAGGCTCATGCCCTCTTTATTTGAAAATTCGCACTTACCCCGAGCACATGATTTCGCCGAGAGGAACCTGCCCTCGCCTGAAACAGCGAAAATGTCAAAGGGGATATCGGGTATATCGCCTGATCTGAAATCCCAGACTATTACGTGCATACTTTCCGATAAAAAATACGCCGTGATCCTGCCGGGCGAGCCGCTCTTTGACGGAAGCATAAGCTCCGCGCGGAATTTTTCTTCGTCTATCGCCGCCCCTGCACTGGAAAGCCGATCAAGCAATGCGTTATTCAAATCTGCCACCGCCTTTTTGGTTTATTGTCAGCAACGCCTATCACACTCATTTTACTCTTCATATTTTATAGTAACATAATTCCATACAAGATTCAATAACCCATATGACAATTTTACCCCTTTTTGACATTCAACTTTCACCTATCCTTTGTTGTGATGCTACAGTAATGTTCGCTGGGCATGGCTTGTATATATAAGACCCGAAGTCCTACCGTTATATTACCATTATATCGGCGATATCTCAACACCACATGTGTTGTACCGAAATGTAGAATATATCGAAGAAAAATGACTATTACGTGTCTGTATCAGACATCTCCCCGTTGTCGCTGACAAAACAGTACGGATCAAGCTCAAGCGCGGCGCAGACTTTCAGTGCCGTAATCATATTTGCGTTTGAAAGCCGCTGATTACCGTACTCAAAGCGCTGGTACTGCTGAAGCACCAGCCCCGCCCGAACAGCGGCTTCCATCTGCGTCAAGCCTAACTCTATTCTGCGGTTACGCAGAATCTCGGCTTCTTTTTTACATCTGTCGGTCATGTCATACACCTCATTCAACTTTTAATACAATCGCGTTA
>ONIC01000018.1 GCA_900317815.1 uncultured Eubacteriales bacterium
CCCGAAGGTTCGGTGATAGCCGGAACTACATAGTCGATCTCTTTTCTGATATCTTCGGGTTTGACTGGCTTCATCAAATAGCCATTGGCTCGTATTCCGAACGCCTCAACAGCATATTCACTGTAGCCCGTTACGAATATGATCTTTGTGTTCGGAGAAGCTTTCTTGATCTTGACAGCAAGAGCAAGCCCGTCGAGCTTGGGCATTCGTATATCCGAGAAAACAACGTTAGGCTTGAGTTTCTGATCTTCGACTGCTTTCAGTGCTTTCGTTCCGAGGGGAAAGTTCATTATCTCGGCTTTTGGAGCTGCCCTTTCTATCGACTTATGTAAAAGCTTGAGCATCTTCGGTTCGTCGTCTATTGCAAATATCAACATCGTGAGGTCCCTTCCTTGGGTATGATTATCTTTGCCGTTGTTCCATGCCCCGATGATGACTCCATCACAAGATCACCGGCGCACATTTTCTGAAGTCTTTCCCTTACATTTTTTATTCCGATGTGATCTCTTCCGTCATCGGGAATACTATCGGGATCAAAGCCCGGTCCATTATCCGCAACAGTGATCTCGAATCTGTCGGAAAATTCTCGTGTTGATATAGTAACACAGCCTCTGCCGTCGTCATTCTCTCTTACTCCATGAAGTACGGCGTTTTCTGCCAAAGGTTCGACCGTCAGTGCGGGTACTTTGAAATCACAGCAGGAAATATCGTATCTGACTTCAAGTGAGTCTTCAAATCTAAGCTGCTCCAATTCAAGATACAGCCTTGCGTGTGAAAGCTCCTTCTCGAAGAAGATCATTCTCTCTGTTGCGATAGAGTCCATATTTCCGCGCAGATACTGTGAAAACTTTACAGTCGCCTCCTTTGCAGCCTTCAGGTCGCTTTCGCAAAGCTCCTCTATAGCGCCCAAGGAGTTATACAGAAAATGCGGCTTGATCTGTGTCATCATTATCTGTAATCGCTGCGCCGTCATTAGATCACGCTCATGCTCCTTTACAAATTGAAGATGAAGCCATAAATAGTAAAACAAACAGCTGCCGATCATAGATATCGTCAAAAAGGTTACGGGCTGCTCATTCCAACCGACATTGTAATCCAGCAAAACTCCGAAAACAATATATACGGTACATAATATCGGTATCCAGAAGCTTTTGTTTCTGGCATAGTAAAATTCACGTATAGTTAAGAATATAAGAAATACAAACAACAAAGCACTGACATAAAGACAAAAGTAGTTAAGCGGTTCGCCTTGATAAGCATTGTTATCGTCTATCCAGAAGCAAATATGGGAGAAGAACGCCGTGAAATGCACGGCGGCATTGACTCCGATCAATGTCCACGGAATGCGGCACTTCCTGACGGGACAAACTATATAACAGAACAAAACAAGAACTATGGGGCGAATACAGTACCCCAAAACAGACACAGCCGTACGCTGCATTATTACCTCGGGGTGGATATTCGGATCTCCTTTAGTTAAAAGATCATCAGCAATGTTCTGTAAGATGAGTATAATGAGTAATCCGATGTTAATAAGCAGTATCCTTCTGTTTTTGGAGCATATATATGAATCGACCAGAACTGCAGCTGTAAGACCTACTATCTGAATAAGCAGAGGTGCAAGTATAGTAAGATATATTACGGTGGGTTGACTCATTGATATATCCATTTAACAGCCTCCGTTTGTCGAAAACTCATTCAATGTCTATTGTTATTGGACGCTGATGCGTTATCTTATCATTATAGCAGGCGAGTAGCACACAAACGTCACAAAACCAGATTTTTAATTCTTTTAAGTAATAATGACTAAAATTTTTTTTTCTGTAATTCTATCGTAATGCCATCAAGCATATATTGATATTCAAATACACAAGTACACTATAATATAGATGTTTCTGTCAGATAAAAAGCGTACTCATCTGAACACTATCATCTCACAGAGTACGCTATATCATGTTCCGCAAGAGAAATTACCAATTAATACTTTCCAGCAGGGTATCACGTTACAAAGTCCTTAAAACAATATTGGTATTGGCTGATGAATCATATATGGTTTTATTTGTAATTACACGCAGCCATTTCTTGAGTGTGTTTCTTATGCGTCATTTGCCGCGGATGTAAATATAGAAACTACACGCAGGTAACCAATATATTTTTGGCGTTGGCTTAACTACTGCTTGTGACGTCTCATATATTCAATAGTCCTGTGAAGGATCTCAATGTTATACAGCTTAGGCATATTCCCCGCAAAATCAAGGTTATAACGCAGCCTGAGTTTTTCAAGCAATTGCTGCCATCTTTTTTCATTGTCGGATCTACCGCCGTCAATAACATCATCAAAGGAAAGCTGACGGCATTTATCTGCCGATAGATTATACAATCCTGTTCCTATAAGCCTCACGGGTTTCTGCGGGAGGCTCTCTAAAAGTCTTGCTGCTTCGTCGTAGATAGATACCGCATCTTCGCAGGAAAAAACCGCTCTAGAGCGTGTAACGGTCTTCATATCCGTATAGGTCAGTTTAAGCATAACGCCGCTGCCATGCAGTCCATACCTTTTCGCTCTCTCATCAACACAGACAGAAAGCAAAAATAAGACATCTTTTAGGAATTCATGATCTATGACATTCTCCTGAAACGTCACTTCACGGCTAATCGATTTTGCACGCTCGGGTCTGTAGGGAACGACCTTTCGTTCATCAATACCATAAGCAAGCTCTGTAAGCATACGGCCCTGCTTTCCGAGAAGACGTATCACGTCGTTCTGTTTGCTGCGAAGATCACGAACGGTCTGTACGCCCAAGGAATTAAGCTTTTCTTCTGTTTTTTCGCCTACCGTATAAAGCACCCGAACACTTCGGTCGATAATCAGATCGACAAAAGCCTGTGGCGTAAGTATTTCGTAATATCCGTTAGGCTTCTTTTCTTCGCTCGCTGTTTTTGCAGCCGTCTTTGAATACGCAAGACCGATAGAACAGGTCAAGCCAAGTTCTTTCCATATCCTCTGCTTTATAAGCTGAGCTGCCTTTCTCGCCTTTTCGATACTGCCTGCCGTTTCTGTGACATCGAGATATGCTTCATCAAGCGCGATCGCTTCAAGAGCGAACGCGTACTGCTTCCATATATTATGAAGCTGTTGAGAGACAGACTTGTACTTTTCAAAATTCGGGTGCATATAAATACCGGAAGGACACAATCTGTATGCGTCCTTGATATTCATAGCAGAATGAACGCCGAATTTCCTTGCTTCATAGCTGCACGTCGCAACGACTCCGCGTTCATTCGGAAGAGAGCCGATTATAAGCGGCTTGCCCCGCAGCGCAGGATCGTCTCTCATTTCGACCGAGGCATAAAATGCGTCCATGTCAACGTGAATAATGATCTGATCCACTTTTTGCCCCCTGTACATTTAAATTCCTTTAAGCGTGCTGTTTGAGATCACAAACTGCTGATAGCAGCACTCTTTCCGGTCGGCTTACCTTGCAAAATCTTTGATATCACATAGGTTGATTCGGCATAGCTGTACACAAACTGTAACCGTTACTGCATCTACTGAATTCTGGAATGAACTGTAACATCTGTAAAATATTTTAACACATATCACGCTTTTTTTCAATCCCATAATAAAAAAGACACATGAGTTAAATCAAATCTAATTCTTCGATTTCGCTTGATCGATCGTCCCCCCTTGACATGATCAGCATAACTTTTGAAACCTCCTGTTATCTTTTACTTGATGCCACTCCCCTTGTTTACGACTACTGTTCCTTTGTTGACGTTTTCCTGTGTGACGATATTCAATAGATGTTTATTTGTAAAAGATCATTCTTAAAATATAAACGAAAGCCCGACAGCTAACCTATCGGGCTTTCGCTGCCGAGCGCATTTTGTTTTCATCGTCAATGAAACATTTACGCTTTTTAAGATTCAGATAAATTGCACCTGTCACGGCTGCAAACGCAGTCGTATATACCGTTGTCTTTATTCCGGTCGGAATAGTTTCCTCTTTCATGTTAGTGTATGAAATAGTAGTGGGTTACACAGCTGTTATTTGTCCCGAATTAGTTAAAGTTGCGGCAGAATTAATAGCGTTCGATTAAGAAGAGGTAACGTATCCTTCACCGGAATAATCATCTTCAGTGACAGTTGACCTTGTATCAACAGGCAGATAGAATGTCACACTTCCGGTATGAGACAACGAGAAATCGATCGAA
>ONIC01000011.1 GCA_900317815.1 uncultured Eubacteriales bacterium
CCCGGAATCACAGATCATTACTATCGGTGACAATAATTTCGCCGGAGTTTATACACCTGCGGATACCTCAAACTATAACATCATTGATCCCGTTACCATTACGGTGAAGGGTATCGGAATTCACCACGCAAAAGTTTCCGAAACGTGTGAAGATAACGGCGTTGCAGAGTACTGGGAAGACGGCTTGGGCAACAAATTCTCCGATGAGAACGGCATACACGCACTCACGGACGATCAGACAGTTATCGAAAAGCTCGGTCATAAGTTTATCCACTTCATCAAGTGGGTATGGGACGGCTTTGACAAGGCAGTTGCATGGCTGTTCTGTGACAATAACCCCGACCACGTTCAGACTGTTGACGTTCCCTCATCGGTTGACACCGAAGACGAGCCCGGCTGCACAGAAGACGGGTACAGATACCACGTTGCAACGATCGATGTTGCAGGCAAGGTATATACAACAGTCAATGTTGAGACACTCGATCAGCTCAATCACGATTGGGGCGCTCCGTCTTATGAGTGGAATAACACAGACGGCAAGTGGACCTGCACTGCAACAAGAGTCTGCGAAAATAACGATACTCACATCGAGACAGAAACAGTGACTGCCTCAAGCATTGTAAAAACACCTGCAAAATGTGAGGATATGGGCGTAACTGCTTATACTGCCGCATTTAAAAACACGGCATTTGCAGAGCAGACAAAGGACGAGACCGATATTGACGCTCTCAATCACGAGTGGAGCGAGCCGAAATACGAATGGAAATACGCAGACGGCAAGTGGACCTGCACTGCATCAAGAATCTGCGCCAGAGATCTGGATCACATCGAAAAAGAAACTGTGACCGCTTCGAGCAAAGTGGAAAAAGATGCAACTTGTGAAGAAAAGGGCGATACTGCCTATACTGCCAAGTTTAAAAACTCTGCATTTGAAACACAGACCAAGACGGAGACCGATATCGAAAAGCTCGGCCATAGGTTCATCAACTTCTTAAAGTGGGTATGGGACGGCTTTGACAAGGCGGTCGCATGGCTGTTCTGTGACAACGATCCCGATCATGTTGAGACGGTAGACGTTCCTGTTTTTGTTGAGACGAGCACAGAGCCGACCTGCGGAGAGGAAGGCTATGTAACTTATGCCGCAACTATCAATGTCGGAGGAACGACGTACAGAACGGAAAATGTCGAGACGCTCGACAAGGCAGAGCACGATTACGAAGCAGTATATTTCTGGGATATCGTAGGTGAGGATGACGGAGTCAATGTTCCCGATTACGTTCTCCGCGTAACTCTCGTATGCAAAAACGACGACACGCACACAGTTGAGCTTGAAGTTGATACCGAGCGCATCGAAAATGAGGACGGCAGCGTGACATTTATCGGTCACTGCGAGTATGACGGCGTTGATTATACCGATGAGGTAACTATCACAGCCGAGCCTGTAGAGCCCGAGGAGCCGACACCCGACGAGCCGACACCCGACGAGCCGACTCCCGAGAAGCCTACTCCCGATGAACCTACTCCCGACGAGCCGACACCCGACACGCCCGATACACCCGACACGCCTGATACACCCGATGTACCGACACAGAAGGGCTTGCTCGGTGACGTGAACAATGACGGCGTTGTAAACTCCGAAGATGCGCTTCTTATTCTCAGAAAAAGTGTAGATATGCAGGAGTTCACAGAGCTTCAGAACTTCCTCGGAGACGTTGACTTCGACGGTGAGAACATCACATCGAACGATGCGGTATCTGTACTTCGCTACAGCGTCGGCATCATAGATAACGAAAAGATCGGCACACCTGTTGAAAAAACTGTCGCATAACTTTACTGCCGATATGCGGGGTGCAGATCAATAAATGACGAAAAGAGCCTTTGCTTCTTGCCTTACGGGAGAGAACGAAGGCTCTTTTATATGCGCCGAAGATAAGGCAGCGGCATACAGGGGGACTTTTATTGGACACATACTTCACCGAGAGCCGTCTTTTCGGTATCAAACCATACGAAAAGTTAATGTTAAGGCAGCGTTATTTTTACTTGCGAAATTGTATCAAAAATGTTGCTTTTTGGGAAAGCTTGTATTATAATTAAGGAGATATTGATTATGGAGATCCTGCGCTTTTTTGAAACTATGCGAAATGTCCCGTGAAAGGTATATTTTGCAAAGGATCGGCGAAGCTCGTATATGGATGCCAGCTCGCCACAGGATCATTTATAGAGAATAGAGAAAAGAAATAGAAAAGGAGAAAGTTATGGTTTTCGCGGATCTGTTTTTTCTGTACATCTTTCTGCCGGCTGTACTGATCGCTTATTTTCTCAATAAGAATATCAGGTACAAAAATGCCGTGCTGATAATCTTCTCGCTGCTGTTCTACGCATGGGGCGAGCCTGCGGTCGTTTTCCTGCTGATACTCAGCACGATCGTCAACTGGCTGTTCGGTCTGCAAATTGACAAGCACCGTGATGACAAGCTCGGCAAGATGGCGCTCGGCGGATCGCTGTTTTTCTCGCTGGGTATGCTTATAGTGTTTAAGTACCTCGGCTTTATCGTTGAAAATCTAAACCTTATACCTTTTATCAATATTCCTGTGCCGAATATCACGCTCCCTATCGGCATCAGCTTCTACACGTTCCAGATATTGTCCTATGTTATAGACTGTTACTGGGGCAAGGTAAAGGTACAGAAGAATTATTTCAGATTTCTGCTCTATGTTTCACTCTTCCCGCAGCTTATCGCAGGACCTATCGTTCGCTACAGCGTTGTCGAGAAAGAGATAGACAGCAGAAAAACTACCGTTGCAGACCTTGCGGACGGTTCGTGCCGCTTTATGATCGGTCTTGCAAAGAAGGTCATACTTGCAAACAATCTGTGGACGATCGTCGAGAACTTCTTCGGCGGCGACATTTCCGGACTTTCGGTCTTTGCAACGTGGTACACCGTGGTAGTCTACGCTATGTACGTCTACTTCGATTTCAGCGGATATTCCGATATGGCTATAGGCCTTGGCAGGATCTTCGGCTTCCACTTTGACGAAAACTTCAAGTATCCGTTTATCTGCCGCAATATTGCGGAGTTCTGGCAGAGATGGCATATCTCGCTCGGCTCCTTCTTCAGAGATTATCTGCTTTATCTGCCGATCGGCGGAAAGATGCACGCTCATCTCAATCTTTTCCTCGTATGGTTCTGCACGGGTATGTGGCACGGAGCTTCGTGGAACTATATAATCTGGGGTCTTTATTTCGGAATATTCATCTTCCTGGAGCAGCTTATGGGCAAGAAGAGAATGAAGGCTATCCCCGCAGTTGTTACGCATATCTACAGTAAGATCGTTATCATCGTGGGCTTCGGTATTTTCTATTTCGAGGACTTCAAGCAGCTCGGCAACTTCTTCAAGAACCTTGTCGGCGCAAACGGAAACGCCCTCACCGATACGATCTCCACGACATCCCTTCTCAACAACTGCTTCCTTATCGCGATTGCAGTTCTCGCTTGCTTCCCTGTAAGCAAGCTCGTAAACAAGCTGACAGACAAGTCTACAAACACGATCTCCGTAGGACAGGGTCTCAAGGTCGCCTATTGTCTGGCGCTTCTTATCATCAGCTCACTTCTGCTCGTTGACGCTACGAGCAACCCGTTCCTGTATTTCAGATTCTGATTTTAGAAAGGAAAGATCCCAAAGCTATGCCTAAGTCAAATGACAAACCCGCAAAAAAGGATAGCAGCAATTCCGTAAAGAACGGTAACAGTAACAAAATGAGGGAGAGCAGCCCGAGCAGGCAGCATGAAGCTCCGACAGCGATCTTCCCCGCAGTAAAGGCGGACAGACGTTCCGCAGAAACGGAGGGCTATATGAGAAACAATACCTTTGACTCTTCGAAGAAAGAAGAAGTCAATATAAACCGACAGAAGAGCGACAGGCGCTTCTGGGCGAGACTGGCTTCTCTCGCAGCGATCGTCCCCGCATATCTCGTGCTTCTGGTGTGCGCGGTGCTTCTGCCGAGATCGACAGTATCGAATATCGAAAAGAGAAACCTTTCCACGATGCCCGAGTTTTCCTGGGATTCGTACTGGAGCGGTCAGTATACGGCGGACGTAGCTCATTATTTTGATGATACGGTACCGTTCCGCGACACTCTCAAGCAGGCAGCAAGCCGCTTCTCGGGACTTTTCGGCATCAAATACAACGATGTTCAGGTCTCGGGTACGATGGAGGTCGTAAATACAAAGCCGAAGGACGATAACAAGAACTCAGGTAGCAAGAATGACTCCGCAAGCAGCGGCTACGGCGGAAGTCTTTCAAGCGGCGACAGCAAGGACAAAGATAAAGATAAGAACAAGGATAAAGACACCGACACCGAGAAGGAAAAGCAGGTAAAGGGCGAGGAGATCGCAGAGGGCGTCTATGCAAACGGCGTTATCGTTGTTTATCAGGACGGTCACTACCGCGCTATGTCGATGTACGGCGGCGGTTACGGTGAGACTTATGCGCTCGCGCTCAACGAGTTTGCAAACGATCTCCCCGGCGTTCAGGTCTATTCGCTTGTAGCGCCGACAGCGAGCGAGTTCTATACTCCCGAGAATTTCTCAGACTACAATGCGAGCCAGGAGGACGACATCATCGCAATAAACGATATGCTTCAGAATGTAAAGGGGATCAATGTCTGCCCCGCGCTTCTGTCTCACAAGAAGGAAACGATCTACACGAGGACCGACCATCACTGGATGTCTCTCGGCGCTTATTATGCGGCAAAAGAGTTTGCGAGCGCTGCGGGTGTTTCGTTCCTCGACATCTCTCAGTATACAAGACTTACAAAGCCTGATTATGTCGGAACGCTCTACACGTTCTCGGGCAATAACGCAGACCTGCTCAACGATCCCGAGGACTTCATCTATTACGTTCCCAAAAAGAAGGACTATAAGACAGAATACTACGATTACGCATTCAATTACCAGTTTGAAGGCGATCTGTTCGCTGATATCCAGATATCAAGCGAGTATTACAGCACATTCATCAACGGCGACGCATTCTCGGTCAAGATCACTACGGGAACAAAGAACGGCAGACGGTGCCTCGTTGTCAAGGATAGCTACGGCGATGCGCTCGTACCTTTCCTTACGGGCTCTTTTGAAGAGGTCTATGTCGTTGATATGAGATATTTTGAGAGAAATCTCGTTGATTTCGCAAGAGAAATGGACATTACCGACCTGCTGTTCACCTGCTGCTCCTACTCCGCAGTCGGTCCGAACGCCGATAACCTCGAGGTCATCAGAACGTCGGGCTATACGGGCAGCGTTGATACTTCGTCTCAGGACAACAGCAACGATAATAATGATACCAACGAAACAACAAACGATGACAATACGCCCGAGGAAACTCCTCACGTTGACGATATCCCCGAGAATGTAGGCGGCTACACTTACGGCTACGAGGATGACGGCGAAGATGAGCTTGGAGTATTTGCAGGCGGAGACGAAACTTACGACGACGAGGAATGGTAACGGAGGTAAATGATGGTAGAGCTTGAGTATCCTTTTGACTCGGCATATATAATGAAAAAACGCAGATCGCTGAAAAAAGCGCTGCTGGCGGACGGATCTGCTCGTGTTAAGAAGAACATTGCAGTTCTCGGCGGATCGACGACTAATGATATCGTTTCGATAATGGAGCTTTTTCTGCTTAATAACGGTATCGAGCCGACTTTCTATCAGTCAGAATATGCTCAGTACTGGCAGGACGCTATGTTCCCGGGTGAGGAGCTGCTGAGTTTTGCACCCGATCTTGTGTTTATCCACACAACTAACCGAAATATCACAGCTTTCCCGAAGATCACCGACAGCAGAGAAGCAGTTGACTCGCTTCTGGACAGTGAATTCAGCAGATTTTCGAAGATGTGGCAGGCGGTAGCCGATCGCTTCCACTGCCCGATCATTCAGAACAACTTCGAAATGCCGCTGTTCAGACTCATGGGAAATAAGGACAGCTCCGACTACAGGGGCAGAGAGCGCTTTATCTCACGTCTGAATGAAAAATTCTATGACTATGCTGATTCGACACCGAATTTCTATATAAACGATATCAATTACATTTCTGCAAGCTACGGCTTGAAGGAATGGTCAAATCCGCTTTATTGGAATATGTACAAATATGCGCTTTGCTTTGAGGCTATCCCCGAGCTTGCGTTCAATACGGCGAATATCGTGAAGTCGGTCTTCGGAAAGAATAAAAAGGCTATTGCGCTTGATCTTGACAATACGCTCTGGGGCGGCGTTGTCGGTGATGACGGTGTAGAGCATATCCAGATAGGTCAGGAGACAGGCGTAGCTCAGAGCTACTATGAGTTCCAGTCGTACCTCAAGGCACAGAGAGAGCTTGGCGTTATGCTGACAGTTTGCTCGAAAAACGACGAGGAGAACGCTATAGCAGGTCTTAATCATCCCGAGGGCGTTCTCAGACCCGATGATTTTATCGTTATCAAGGCAAACTGGGAGAATAAGGACAGGAACATCATCGAAACGGCTTCTCAGCTCAATATACTGCCCGATTCGATCGTCTTTGCGGACGACAATCCCGCAGAGAGAGCCATAGTCCGCGCTCAGGTCGCAGGCGTTGCGGTGCCTGATATGGACGGCGTTGAGAATTATATACAGACGCTTGACAGAAGCGGCTTCTTTGAGATAACGACATTCAGCGATGACGATCTCAAGCGCAACGAGATGTACAAGGCAAATGCAGAACGCGCGGCGCAGCAGGCAGCGTTCGAGAATTATTCCGACTACCTTCTGAGCCTGGAGATGGACGCTGTTATCGACGATTTTATCCCGATGTATATCCAGCGTATCACTCAGCTTTCAAATAAGAGCAACCAGTTCAATGTGACGACGAAACGTTACACGACTGCGGAGATGGAAGAGGTATTCGCTTCCGATGAGTATATCAGGCTGTACGGAAAGCTTGTTGATAAATTCGGCGACAACGGAGTCGTGTCGGTAGTTATCGGCAAAAAGAGCGGCGATGTCCTCAATATGGAGCTGTGGCTGATGAGCTGCCGTGTCCTGAAGAGAGATATGGAGTTTGCGATGCTTGACAGGCTTGTCGAGAGGTGCGCACAGCAGGGTATCAAAACGATCAGAGGCTATTACTACCCGACAGCTAAGAACAAGATGGTGAAGGAGCTTTACGGCACGTTCGGATTTGAAAAGATCAGTGAGGACGAGTCGGGCAATACCGTATGGGAAATGAGCGTTGACGGCTACGAGCAGAAATGCCACGTTATCAACGTAAGAGGAAACGAATAAGAGATCCGCAGCAGAGCAAATCGTAAAGCTTTGTGCCTAAAGGCGGATAATAAAGCTGCTTTCAGGCTGTATTTCATTTGAAACTGATATAAATCAACAGAATATATTATTTACAGGAGGAAATGCAAATGAGTGAGGAAGAAATCTACGAGAGACTTAACGATGTATTCAGAGACGTATTCGACGACGACACGATCGAGGTCGATGATCTCACAACGGCTGACGATATCGACGATTGGGACAGCCTTGAGCACATCAATCTCATCGCTGCTGTCGAGAAGGAGTTCGGGATCAAGTTCAGAATGGGCGAGGTCTCCACAATGAAAGACGTCGGCGAGATGGTAGAGATCATTATGTCGAGGATCTGATCCTTGGGCATCTTGGGCGGGTATTGCGCAGCGCAGTACCCGCCTTGTTGTTTTGTATAAAATTCAGGCGGTAAATTATAGAATGTATACAATAATGCTGCATACGCTTGCAAAAAAACAAAAAATAGAGTATCATTATTAATGATTATATTTGTAATTTGATGCGGCTGAAAGTATGGGGTTGATGCAAAATGAATGGGGTAAAAAAAGTTCTGAATATAGTTCTGATACTTATCGGTGTTTGTCTGATAGCGTTCTGCGCCGATCTGATGTCGAATAAGCTGTCGAAGACTAAGCTCGAACAGCTCGATGAGACAGACAGGAGCGCTGTTGAGGAGATATGCGGCATTATTTCTCAGTTTGACGAAAAATACGGAAACGATGATGTCTGGACGGAGAACTATAATCCGAACAATTATTCTTTCGTTATCACACGCAGGCTCGGCTTTGTAAAGGGCCGTACCTATGCCGTAAATATGAACATTTCAAAGGATATCTTTGCGCAGAAGATAGATATGCCGGAGGAGTACAGCGACATTTCCGTTTATCGTATCGCATACTTTGCGCCCGAAACCTTTGCTCTTTCACGCTATGATTCGCCCGATTTTACGCAGTTCAAGGACAACCGTGTACTGGCCTCGTCCTTTGACAAGCAGAATGTTGCTATGAACGGGTCGGGTTCGCTTGAGGAAAGTCAGATAAAGCTGACGTTTTTAGATGCTGTCGAGAGTATTGATACGCCAGCTGCATCGGAGAACGATCATTTCACGATCAACGAGGAGAATGTTGCGCTGCTCGGATTACAGTACAGGATACTGGACGATATGCTTGCGTCCCCCGATGAGGCGCAGATGAAAGAGCTTATAGCGGAATATGTGACGGTGCGTGAGTACCAGAACGAGAAATATCCCGAATACGCAGCCGAGCGTGAGAATATCGAGCTTAAAAACGGCTGTGCTCAGTATGTATTCTATAATGTAAGCGATCTGATCGGTCATGATATCACATATTTCAACAAAGACAGATCCGATACGATCACGTTCTACAGCGCATATTATTACCTCTGCACGGGCAGATACAACAGCGATATCGGCGAATTTCTCGACTGTACGGGAAATGAGTACACAGGCGCTGCGCTGTGCAGGATAATTGAGGATAACAGGCTTGCCGCCGAGTGGCAGTACAAGCTCAACGGCGCTCAGGGGACGGATCTCACCTCTCAGTACACGATCATCAAAAATTACTGCGGCGGTACCTGCAGCGAATTTACAGATAAAACCATCGACGATATAAAGGCTACGTACAACTACGATGAGATAAAGAGCATGGCTCATACGCTGTGTGAGGCGGTCGGATAACACCGTTTTTCATTATATAGATATTTCAATGAGTTTGTGCAGATCAAATTTTACAGACAGGAAGTGTTTAAATGAAGATATTACTGACAGGAGGAGCGGGCTTCATCGGCTCTCATACTTGTGTTGAATTGCTCGAGCGCGGCTACGATGTCGTGATCGCGGATAATTTTTCAAACAGTAAGCCCGAGGTGCTCAACAGGATAGAGAAGATCACGGGCAGAAAGCCGATCTTCTATGAGGCTGACGTTACCGATAAAGCGGCGCTCGGCAGAATATTTGAGGAGCAGGATATAGACGCAGTCGTTCACTTCGCAGGCTATAAGGCTGTAGGAGAGTCGTGCGCCAAGCCGCTGATGTATTACAGAAACAACCTTGATTCAACGATCACGCTGCTGGAGACGATGAGCGAGCACAATGTAAAGAAGATCGTGTTCAGCTCGTCCGCCACGGTCTACGGTGAGACAAACGAGCCGCCGTACAGCGAGGATATGCCGATATCGACCTGCACCAACCCTTACGGCTGGACAAAGCTGATGAGCGAGCAGATACTGCGTGATGCGGCTGCTGCAGATCCCGGGCTGTGCGTGGTGCTGCTGCGTTATTTCAACCCGATCGGCGCACACAAGAGCGGTCTTATCGGAGAGGATCCCGCAGGAATACCGAACAATCTGTTCCCATACGTTGCCAAGGTCGCAGGCGGCAAGCTGCCTAAGCTCGGCATCTTCGGCGACGATTATCCCACGCCCGACGGCACGGGAGTTCGCGATTATATCCACGTTGTTGATCTGGCGAAGGGTCATGCCGCAGCGATAGAGTATGCTAAAGATCACACGGGCGCACAGGCTGTAAATCTCGGCTCGGGCAGAGGTCACAGCGTACTTGAAGTTGTAAACGCATTTAAAAATGTAAATAATATTGACGTTCCTTACGAGATCAAAGAGAGACGCCCCGGCGATCTGCCTGTTTCTTACGCCGACGCATCGAAGGCAAAGGAGCTTTTCGGCTGGGAGGCGGAGCTGACGCTCGAAGATATGTGCAGGGATATGTGGAAATGGCAGACACAAAATCCCGACGGTTATTAAGCAAAACGCTGCATAATGCCCGTATCGAACCTGCCGTGTATACAGATAACCCGCAGCTAAGGGTACTAAACCTGCGTCCTCAGCCCAAATTGTGAACAAACAAAAAACTATTTTGAATTTTTTTTACAGTTTGGTAATTTTTTTTTTAAAAAGGTATTGCATTTTAAATTTAGATGTAGTATAATAAACACGCTGAGGAACTATTCTTCGGGATATTGACAACATAATTTTATTAAGGAGGAAATTTTTCATGTCCAAGAAAGTCATTAGTATCTTACTTTCCGCAGCTATGATCGTAGCTATGCTTTGTGTTGGCGTTGGCGCTGTAACAGCTTCCGCAGATGACACATACACATACTACTTCCTCGCTGCAGACAACTTCTTTAAGCCGGAAGCAGGCGCTTCCAACGAGTCCGTAGGCGTTTATTGGTGGCAGCCCTCTGAGGTCGCTCCTTGGCCGGGAATCGAAATGACAGCAGCTCCCGAGATCGGTGAGAACGTATTCAAGATCGAGGGCGTATCCCCTGACACAACAACAGTTATCTTCAACGCATTCGTTGACGCAGGCAACCCTGCAGATCCCGCACTCGCAGCAGTAGCTCATCAGACAGTCAACATCAACACTGAGGGTTACGACGAGGATTGCCCCTATGATGCATCTGTAAACACAGACAACTTCAACGGCTGGATCTATGTACTTAACAGAAACGACATCACAGTTAACGAGTTCTCCGGTGCTCAGACAACTGGCGGTGCTTGGTTCACAATCGACAACTACAAGAACAACGAGCAGTACTACGGTTCTTACGGCTTTGCTGACGATAAGAAGGACGATACAGATTCTGAGCCCGCAGACACAACTTCCAAGAAGTATCATGCAGGCGATACAGTAACAGTTACTGTAGAGTTCGGCGATCTTAAGATTGACGGCGCAGCAGCTAAGCTCGGCGCTTACAACTACAACGTAAACTACAACGCTGACGTACTTAAGTATGTTTCCGGCGCTGACCAGACAACAGGCGGTATGCCTCTTGCAAACGCTGCAACAGCAGGCGTAGTTAAGATCGGTACAATGGCAGCTCTCGGCCTCAACGAGGATTTCTCCGGCGCTAAGGCTCCTGCTTACGAGCTCACATTCGAAGTAACAGCTGACACAGATGACCTCGGCATCACAGGCGAGTGCACATCTCTCACAGGTATGACACAGGATGGTTCTTCCACAAAGACACTCGTTGGCGTTAACAACCCTGACGATCCTTATTCGGATCTCGTAGTTGATGTTACATGCCCGCACGAGGATGAGTCTTCTGAGCCTGAGCCCTCTTCCGAGCCTGAGTCCAGCAAGCCTGCTGAGTCCAGCAAGCCCGCTGAGTCTTCCAAGCCCGCTGAGTCTTCCAAGACAGAGTCCACAAAGACTTCTTCCACAGCAAGCAAGGCTACAAACGATAAGGCTTCCTCGAAGAGCACAACTTCCGGTAAGACAACATCTACAGCTAACACAGCTACAGCTACACCTGTAACAACAGCTGGTACATTCGCAGTAGTTTCTCTCATCGTTATCCTGATGGCAGCAGCTGCAGTAGTTCTTTACACAAGAAAGAAGACTGAAGAATAATTCAAAATTAACTAACTGGGTTTAGTAACTTAGCTGAAATAATTCCCCTTAGATTCGTCTAAGGGGAATTTTTCATGTATATAAAGGTGAATTAAAGAACGATGGTCGTATCAATATTTGTTAATAATATCCCTTTACTTTATCGTAGCTGTATGTTAAAATGTTAGAGGCATAAAGGCGATCAGATCGCCGATAATAAGGAGAGAAAACTATGAAAAAGACTATCGCTGCAATTCTTTCGGCAGCTATGCTCCTTGCTCTTGCAGCAGGCTGCGGCGAGAAGGCAACAACAGAAAGCACTGCTTCCACAGAGGAAACAACTTCTAAGGTTGAAACAGCAGACGAGGCAAAGCTCGATATCACAACTTTCACGGTCGGTTTTGACGCTGAATTTCCGCCCTACGGCTATCAGGACGAAAACGGTGATTATGTCGGTTTTGACCTTGATCTTGCCGAGGAAGTCTGCAAGCGCAACGGCTGGGAGCTTGTAAAGAAGCCTATCGACTGGGATTCAAAGGATCTTGAGCTTGGCTCGGGAACTATCGACTGCATCTGGAACGGATTTACTATCAACGGCAGAGAGGACGCTTACACATGGACTGAGCCTTATGTAGATAACTCTCAGGTGTTTGTTGTGCCTGCCGATTCGGGTATCGCATCCAAGGCAGATCTTAAAGGCAAGACTGTAGCTGTTCAGGCAGATTCTTCCGCTCTTGCAGCTCTTACAGATGAAGAGGACAACGAGGAAAATCTCGCTCTTGCCGCTACTTTCGCGGATCTTATGGAGGTTCCCGATTACAATACTGCATTTATGAATCTCGAAGCAGGTTCCGTTGACGCTATCGCCATGGATGTCGGCGTTGCCAAGTATCAGATCGAGTCAAGAGGCGACGGCTATGTTATTCTTGACGAGGTCCTCGCGGCAGAGGAATACGGCGTTGGTTTCAAGCTCGGCAACACAGCGCTTCGTGACGCAGTTTCCAAGACGCTTAACGAGATGGCTGAGGACGGCACATTTATGAAGATCGCTAAGGATTGGGGTCTTGAGGACAGTGTAGTTCTCGGCAAGTAACAGACAGTTCGACAATACGGCGGCAGCAGCACAGCTCGTTATGTGTTCTGCCGTCATTTTTTGAAGGAATGATAATTTATGACGATCCAGAGTATTATATCACAGCTCGGTGAGGGTATGCTCAAAACAGTCATGCTGTTTTTCAGCACACTTATCCTTGCGCTTCCGCTCGGTCTTCTCGTTGCATTTGCGAGAATGTCGAAGTTTCATCTCTTTAACAAAAAATTCAAACCGATCAGACTTCTCGCGCAGGTATTTATATCCATAATGCGCGGAACACCGCTGATGCTCCAGATAATGGTAGTATATTTCGGACCTTACTACCTGTTCGGAATCAAGATCTCGGCTTCTTATCAGGTATACGCTGCCGTGATCGCATTTGCGGTAAATTATGCCGCTTACTTTGCGGAAATATACAGAGGCGGAATCGAGTCTATGCCTAAGGGTCAGTACGAAGCTGCGAAGATACTCGGCTTTTCAAAGACACAGACCTTCTTCCGTATCATTTTCCCGCAGGTAATGAAGCGTATTCTGCCGTCGATCACAAACGAGGTCATCACGCTTGTAAAGGATACGTCACTTGCGTTTGTTATCGCTTATGCCGAGATGTTCACAATGGCTAAGAGGATCGCCGCTAAGGAGACATCTATGATCCCGTTCGTAGCGGCGGGCATATTCTATTACATATTCAACCTGGCAGTCGCTATCGTGATGAACAGGATCGAGAAGAAAATGTCGTATTACAAGTAAAGGGGGGACCGTTATGAAAATGCTTGAAGCAAAAAATCTGAAAAAATCTTTCGGTGATAACGAGGTCCTCAAGAACATCTCGTTCGATGTCAACAAGGGTGATGTCCTTGCGATAATCGGACCGTCCGGATCGGGCAAGAGCACGCTGCTGCGCTGCATTACTCAGCTTGAAAAGATAGACAGCGGCGAGATAGTGATATGCGGAGATACTCTTGTAAAAAATAACTACGACGAGATCGCAGAGTATGTTCCGAAGAAGGAGAGGGCAGCGATCGCGCGTCACCTCGGACTTGTATTCCAGAATTTCAATCTGTTCCCTCATTTTTCGGTGCTGAGAAATGTTACCGAAGCACAGCGCAAGGTACTCGGAAGAAATAAGGAAACGAGCGAGGAGATCGCTATGAATCTTCTGAAAAAGATGGGGCTTGCCGATAAGGCGGACGCTTATCCGTACCAGTTATCAGGCGGACAGCAGCAGAGAGTTTCGATCGCACGCGCCCTTGCGCTCAATCCCGATATCCTGCTTTTTGATGAGCCGACTTCTGCGCTCGATCCCGAATTGACAGGAGAGATACTAAAAGTTATCAGAGAGCTTGCAGAGGCGAAAATGACGATGATCGTTGTCACTCACGAGATGCTTTTCGCAAAGAGCGTTGCCGACAGGGTCATCTTTATGGACAAGGGTTACATTATAGAGAACGGCACGCCCGAAGAGGTCTTTGATAAATCTGTCAACGAGAGAACAAAGGCGTTTCTGGCGAAGTACTGAGAGCGATAATGTGTAAAAAATTCCCGAGCGTCTCTGGTATATATCCCGACTGGAACAGATGTGCTTTCGGACGGAAATTTTCGCTGTTTTTCCCCGTTTATTCATAATTTGCTTATAGACAAATCGGGAAATAATGTGTATAATATAGGTTGAGACTTTTTATAATTACTCGATAAGGTTCGAGAAAGGAAGACAACGATGAACAATACAAAAAAACTTACGGCTATCGCTCTTGCGGCTGTAATGGCTGTTTCCGCATCGGGCTGCGCCGATCAGAGCTGGTCGTACAAAACGGACGATGTGTCTCTTACGACAGGTACTTACATCTATAACCTTCTCAACGGTTACTATGAGGCAGACGCTCTTATCGAAAGCCCTGATGAGGTAGACGATCATCTCAAGGCAGAGGTCAAGGGCAGCGACTCCGACGAGGTAAAGACCGTTGAGAAGTACGCTTATGATGTTGCAGACGAGACGACAAAAAGAATGCTCGCTGTAGAGTCACTTTTCGCAGAGTACGGACTCACGCTCAATGAGACAGAGGACACAGCTGCTCGCGGATATGCAGATCAGGTCTGGTCAACGTCAAAGAAGACTCTCGAGGGCTACGGCATCTCGCAGGACAGCTTCAACTACTGCTATGCTGAGTACAGCGTTAAGTACGGTCAGGTCTTTGATTACACATACGGCAAGGACGGTTCGAGATACGTTAAGGACGACGAGCTCAGAAAGTACTTCAACGATAACCACACAGGCTACGCTTACTTTTCAGTCAGCATGGCCGAGACGGACGAGGACGGAAACAGCGTTGCAAAGAGCGCTGATGAAATGAAAAAGACGGAGTCCGATCTCAACAAATATGCCGATCTTATCAACAAGGACGGCAAGACTTATTTCGACGCTGTAAGCGCATATATCAAGGATTACTCCGCGGAAGTCGATCCGACATACTCGGGCGCATTCAAAAACGGCGAAGCAGCTACAGGTCTTGACGATGATACTTCACACATTATTGAAGGACTTAAAGAGGGCGAGGCTAAGGTAGTCAAGACAGGCGAAGACGCTACAACGCTCTTCTACTTCCTCTACAGACCGAAGAACACCGAGCTTGAGGATTATTTTGATGAGACAAGTACTTCCACAGACTACAACGGCAAGGAAAACGAAGACGGTATCCTTATCTATGACCTGAAGAGCGGATATACACGCTATACGCTTCTTGACGAGATGAAGGGCGACGATTTCAAGGATTTCCTCAAGGAACGCGCAGCTTCCCTCAATATTCAGAAGAACGACGCTGCACTGAAGAAGTACAGCCCGAAGATGTTCATTACAAAGGACAGCGACGAGTGATAAAACTCTAAAAGGAGGCATTATCGTGAAGATCAGAAACAAGATAATCTCGGTTATTTCCGCAGTTTGCTTTCTCGCGTCTGTTGCCTGCTATTCGGCTTATGCCGCAGAGCTGCTCAAGCAGCCGTCAAAGGACGAGGACTACAGCTACACAGAGCCTGTGACACCCGATCCCGGCTACACGGAGCCTGTAACGCCTGACCCGGGTTACACGGAGCCTGTGACACCCGATCCCGTATATGTTGATCCCGAGCCTGTGACACCTGATCCCGGCTACACAGAATCAACGTATAATGAAGATCCTTCATACGTTGACCCCGGTTACGAAGATCCGACATACACGTCTGAGGGTGAGTATCCTGCGACGTACAGCGACGTTATCAGCGAGGGCAATTTCCTTCAGCCCGAAACGCCCGTTTACAGTATGCCTGCGTACACCGACAATACGGCGCAGTATAATCAGTATATTGCGAACCAGTATCAGGCTCAGTATGACGACAACTATATTTATGTTCCCGAGTATGAGGAGCCGACACAGAGCCTTATACCGACGGAGAGCAAGGTCATCGACACAGACGAACTGACCAAGGACGACTGGAACTCGATAATGCTTGACCTTTCCAACGGAAGCCTGGACGGCACCGAAGGCGCTCAGACGTTCAATTTTATCAAGGAAAACGATGAAGAGGGCGACACCAATATGATGTGGCTTGTGTATCTCGGAACAGCGCTTATACTTGCGTCAATACTGATGGTGGTTTTTGTGATCGTCACTTCGACGAAGGCAGGCTCCAAGGATCAGGAATACTACTACGCATAAACGACAATAAGCATACCCCGCCGAAAAAAATCGGCGGGGCATTTTTATGCAGCAAAAAGCGGCGCTCCCGAAAAGGAAGCGCCGTAATTGTATATGTTTATCAGTTATTGATGAGCTTATCCTCGTCAGACCAGCTGTAGAGCTTTCTGACCTCTGCACCGATAACCTCTGCCGGAGACTCTGCTGCCTTTCTTCTCATAGCGCGGAAGTGAGCCTGGCCGCCTGCGGGGGACATATCGAGGAGGAACTCCTTAGCGAAGGAACCGTCCTGGATATCGGAGAGAACCTTCTTCATAGCCTTCTTGGTATCCTCTGTGATGATCTTCGGGCCTGTTACATAGTCGCCGTACTCGGCAGTATTGGAGATGGAGTATCTCATGCCTGCGAAGCCTGACTGATAGATAAGGTCAACGATGAGCTTCATCTCGTGGATGCACTCGAAGTAAGCGTTTCTCGGA
>ONIC01000066.1 GCA_900317815.1 uncultured Eubacteriales bacterium
AAAAAGATGCCGGCAAGATGAGTGCACCACAGGCACTTCCTTCGGTCGCTCAGTCCGAAGGACGTGATTTAATCAGTGGCTCCTTAGTCTTCCTTTTTCCTTTGCAGCATAACGACCGCAAACGCCGCCGCCATTACGAGCGCCATTGTGACGACCGTATATCCTGTGTTATCTCCCGTGAATATCTTCCGCGTATTCTTTGTTTCGGAAGATACATTCGAAGCGGTCTTTTTGGAAGCAGCGGCGCTTGTTTTCGCAGAGTTATTGCCCTTTGAAGAAACTGCGCTGCCCGACTTCCCGGAGTCATTTCCCTTTGAGGAAACTGCGCTGCCCGACTGCTTGGAGTCGCTGTCCTTTGATGACACTGCGCTGCTCGACTGCTTGGAGTCGCTGCCCTTTGATGACACTGCGCTGCTTGACTGCTTGGAGTCGTTATTCTTTGACGAGGTATCGCTGTCCCGATCCGTTTCCGTATCTGCCTCATCGGGAGTATCGTTGAGAAGCTTGAGCTTGACATAACGCTCGTATGTGTCGAGCTTTTCATCGTCCTCACGGAAGCCTTCCTTTGATACATAGCGCACACCTGCGTCTATGACTTCATATTTTGCGCCGTGGGACAGAAGGAGTTCATACTCGATATCGCCGTGATAAGCTCCGATATATCCCGAATGATGGTTGTCGAGAGCCTTCTTATCGGCATAGATCATCATCAGAACACCGTCCTGACCGCCGTAAAATCTGTGAGAAACGATCTCATCAAGCGTTGTGCTTGTAAACAGCGGATATGTAAACGATGTGCCTATGCTGCTGCGCATATTTTTGACTGTCGCAGGCTTACCCTGAGCCGCAAGAGACGTTGTGTAGCTGTCGGCTCCGCTGTAAAGCAGCATATCGTCCGTATTGTGATAGCGTGAAAGCTCGGCGTCGCAGGCGTGGCTGAGAGCCCGGATCATTTTCTCAAAGCCTTCTCCGAACATCGAGATACCCGTATCATGATAGTGGCTGTCTGTAGCGTCCGCTCCGAACATCGCTTCAAAGTAAGACTGCGACTGATATGCGCTGACGGCATTTGAACTCGACGGAGCACGGAAATTCTCCGTAAGATATGGATTGTTGGCACGGTAATCCTCTACCCACTTTTCATACGAAGCCTGATCCACTTTCAGATATTTGCTCTCGTCAAAGCCTCTGTACGGTATGCTGCTGTCCGAGGTAACATTTACCTTACACTTGAAATATGTAGTGCCGACCGCAGCGGTAACGTATGTTGTGCCTTTTCTGCACCCTGTAATCGTTCCGTTATCGGAGATCGAAGCTATCCTGTCGTCATTTGAGGTATAGACAACATCGCCTATATCGGTATTATTGACAACGAACCGAGCCGTCTCACCGCCCGCAAGCGAAGTCTCCGTAATATTCTGAGAGAAGCCGGCGCTTGTGAAAACTCCTATGTTGTTGTCTGCGGCGTACCTCTTTACACCCTCGCCTGCATTTCCGATAATAACAAAACCGTCCGTAAGCACGCTGAGATACTCTCCCGTAAAATTATTAATGGAATATCCCACACCGTACTCCCCTATTTCCGAAAGGCTGTCCGGAATGTTGACACGCTTGACGGAGCCGTTTGAGGAAAAAGCATAGTCTCCGACCTTCTGTGTACCTTCCGGTATAGTATAAACTTCGTCTGTCAGATACTTTGGATAGAATACGAGCGTCTTTCCGTTATCCTTAAACAGAACTCCGTCCACGGTACCGAAGCTGCCTGTGCCTTCAGGTCTTATCTCCGAATCGCAGAAAACGAGCGGATCAATGTCTTTGAGCGTCTCGGGAAGCTTCAACGTGATATCCGAACAGTTTGTAAAAGCATAAGCTCCGATCTCTTCGACATTGCCGAGGTCAAGACTTTCAAGCGACTGGCAGCAGCTGAACGTATACTCATCGATCTTCTTAACACTATCGGGCAGAGTCATCTTTTTGATACCGCTCTGATAAAACGCAAAGCTTCCGATCTCTTTGACAGAATCGGGAAGTCTGATCTCGGTCAGCGACCATGACGTATCAAAAGCGTGCGGCGCAATTACCTCAACTCCATCGGGCACGGTGTACACGCTTTTTTCCGAATCATCTCTGACGGGGTATGCTATCAGCGTCTTCATGTCCTTTGAGAAAAGCACGCCGTCCCTGACGGTATATTTATCATTGGTATCCGAAACGGAGAACTCGTTTGCATTCAGCTCTGCAAGCGCACCTTCTTCAAGCACCGCATTGTCGGGCAGTTCGAGCTTTTCAACCGTTGCGTTGGAAAATGCCTGCGAAGCAATGCTTTTCAGATTATCGGAGAAGGTGATATTCTGCATCTCGTAGCAGTTGCGAAACGCCGCCTTTCCTATTTCGGAACAGTTAAGACTGATGTTCGAGATCAAAGTGGACGCAAAGGCGCACCGTCCGATAACATCGACCGTCTCGGGTATTTTTACAGATGAAAGGTTTTCGCAGCTATCGAATGCGCAGTCGCCTATCGTGACGACCGATGAGGGCAGCGTTGCCTGTGTGAGATCCACACACTTGTAAAACGCTCTGTCGGACAGATCAGTAATACCGCAGTTGAGATCCGCTTTTCTGATCCCGCTCAGCGCAAATGCAAATTCTCCGAGCGAAGTAAGGCTCGAAGGGAACTCAAACGACGAAAGCCTCGTGTCCATCAGGAAAACACCATCTCCCAGAGAAGTCACGGAATCAGGGAAACCGACCTTTGAAAGCATCGGGCAAACGGCAAATGCGCTGTCCCCGACAGTTTTGACGTTTCCGTTAAATTCTGCTGTCTCCAGATGAGCGCAGCTTTCAAACGCATAGTCTCCGACACTCTTGATATCCGCATTGCAGACAAATGTTACCAGATCGAGATTGCCCTGAAATGCCTTGCTCTCGATCATTTCTACATTGTAGCCGTTTTTCAGCGTTTCGGAAAGAGTGATCTGTGAAACATTCTCGTCAGCTCCGACGACTGCCGCCGTCTTGTCGGACAACAGCTTGTATCTGACACCATTTTCGGTGTAGTCGGAATTTTCGGCGCCGGCGGTCACAGCAAACGCCGCTGTTATGAGCTGAACGGTAAGCAGTGCCGATAAAAGCACGGGAAGCCTTTTCTTCATAATTAAAACCTCCGTAAGTTAAGGATCCACTGAATAAATTACGTCCTGCGCAGGAGATCCCTGCATTTCTTGATTAAAATTTTAACATCTTCCGATATTTATGTCAATGACCAGAAGATACCCGATTTCAAATTATCGTGCGAAACCTTACGTTAAAATAACGCGAAAGCGACAGCTCAAACAGCCGCCGCATTTCACTTTATTTACGGAGAATGTCAATCCTCCATAGCTATCTTACCGCTTCTCAGCAGTTCAAGCATCACTTCTGCTATCTCGGGATCGAACTGCTTTCCCTTGTTGTTTTCAATCTCGCTTATGATATCTTCCTTTGACAGCCTGTTCCTGTATACACGGTTCGTATTCATAGCGTCAAACGAATCAGCAACGCAGATCATTCTTGCTATATACGGGATCTCCTCGCCGGCCTTACCCTCGGGATACCCCTTGCCGTCATATCTTTCATGATGATAAAGCGCACCCTCGCCCGCATTTTCAAGGCTCTTGAATCGGCTCAGTATCTCGCCTCCGCGAACGGTATGCGACTTGATTATCTTGAATTCCTCATCGGTGAGCCTTCCCGGTTTTCCGAGGATATTGTCGGGAACGCCGATCTTTCCGCAGTCGTGAAGAAGCGCTACGTAGTAGATCCTGTCAAGCTCTTCTCCGTCATATCCAAGCTCCTTTGCAAGAAGTCTTGTGTAGATGGCAACTCGCTTTGAGTGACCGTTCGTATAAGGATCCTTTGCGTCGATAAAGCCTGTAAATGTCTCGATCGACTCGTTTATGATAACATTATCACGAGCGTGGCGTTCCTTATACTTTCTGATCTCGAAAGACGTTATCACGAAGATTATCAGTGCTATGAGCCAGATCGCCATAGCTCCGACCGAGATCCAGAACAAAGGCTCTCTGGTCACCAGTCTGTGGAATGTGTATTCGAGATCGATCGTTGAGTCTTCGACATCTTCCCCTATCGCTACATACATAATTATACCGGGCGTCGTACCTTCATAGGGTTTGATCGGAACTTCGAGCGCATTCATACTGGAGCTTGGGATATACTCAAGATAGTCTCCCGCCTTCATCGATATGAACGACTCGCCGTCTACCGTGACTATATCGAGAGCATAATCGGACGGCACAAACTCACGAAGATCGGGAACAGTCGCCACAAGTTCCCCTCCCTTTACATTTTGATGGATCACCAGAGCGCCGTTCCACGCAGACGCAAGATAGACGTCTTCGCTGAAGGTCAGTTTGAAGGTAAAAGCAGAGACCTCGTCCTTCGTATTGTTTGAAACTGTAAAGTCGTATGTATACGCCTGATAGTTATTCTCTGTCAGACCCTCATTGTTAAAGTCAAAGAGCTTTGTCCAGGTGCTGCTTCTCGGTACTGCCTTGATCGAAACATTCCTTGCGGGCTCATCAGATGTCGAAAACAGCTCGCTCCCTTTGAAAAGCTCACGATGCTTCATATGGTTATATGCGCTCGTTTTGATAAAGCTCAGCGCCAGACAGATGAGCGCAGCTAACAGAGTGATCACAAAAATCGTGACAGACCGTTTTCTTTTTTCTTCTTGCATTTTAAAGTTCTCCCTTTTATCCGCTAATATTTCAGTCCGAAGATAAGATTGAAAAATAGAAATATGTCCCCTCCTGAATTTACGTACATTATACAACACCCTGGAGCGAATTTCAACAATTATTTGATATTGTTTATTTATATTATACAATTTGACTAAATCAGTCCGAAAAAACTCTCCCGACAGTCATTCTGACCGTGGGGAGAGCTAATAAGGAGATACTTTTAAGGAACCACTGAATAAATCACATCCTACGGACTGAGTACCAAACTTGCTTGCATCTTTTTGTCAAATTGCCCTCAAAAACCTTGAAATACGTCAGTATTACTTCGGTTTTTTCAAACAATTTGCCTAAAA
>ONIC01000040.1 GCA_900317815.1 uncultured Eubacteriales bacterium
CCCGAAGTGATCGGAGTGACATATAAATGAAAAGACCGCTCGCCTGTATCGGGCTTGGCGTACTTGCGGCTCTTGCGGCAGCGGCTGCCTTTTCCGATGCTGCTGTTTATATGGCGGCGGTGTGTGCAGTGATATCCGCAGCGCTTTTTGCCCTGCGGGTATTTTTAAGCAGGAAAACGATCCCCGCTGCCGCTGTAATGCTGTCGGCTGCGCTCGCACTTACGTATTATTCGCTGTCGGCGCAGCTTTACAAAGTGCCTGCGGAGGAGCTTGACGGTCAGCGCGTGACGTTTTCGGGTATTATCGTCTCCCAAATGTATACGAGCGGAAAAACGACCTCGTTTACCGTCAGGACAGATACGATAAACGGCGAGCCTCGCAGCATCAATGTGACCGTCAGGGTTGCAGCGCTTCCCGACGGCGGGCTGTATGACCGATTTACGGCAAGAGCGGTGATAAACAGGATAGACAAAAACGGTTACGGGCTTGATTATTCGACACACTGCGCAGCGGAACATATATTTGCGGAAACGTACATAGGTCCGTATGATGACACTTTGTATGCGGTCAATAAGAACTGCGGCGCTGCGATGATACAAAATATCGGGCGAAAGCTCCTGTCTGTTCGCCGACATATTTCAAAAACGCTCGAAAGCAGACTTCCATTTGATGAAGCAAAGCTCTGCACCGCTATGGTAACGGGTCAGAGACAGGAGCTGCCCGAAAATATCAGAATGCAGTTTTCAACTCTCGGCACGGCGCATATCATCGTTGTATCGGGACTGCATCTGTCGGTGTTGGCGGCGATGCTTTCTCTGATCGCAGACGGGCTTTTCAGAAGCAGATATCTGTCGTGCATCTTTCAGCTCGGCGGAGTTTTCACGTTTGCTGCGCTTGCGGGCTTCGGCTTTTCGATCAGACGGGCGCTCGTGATATTTGCAGTGATGATACTCTCACGTTCGACTCATTCAAAGCCCGATCCGCTCAATTCGATAGGACTTGCCGCGCTGGTGATCTGCGCAGATCCTTTCTCGGCGGGCGATATAGGCCTGCTGTGGTCGTTTTCAAGCTCGGTCGGGATTGTGCTTTTTGCTGACAGGATCAAGGCGCTGTTTGTAAAAAACAATGGTAAAGCATCAATGACGTTAAATCTTGCGGCGGTGAGCGCTGCGGCATATATCGGATCACTTCCGATCGTGCTTTTATATACGAAAAATATTTCGCCGTACACGCTTTTTGCAAACCTGCTTGAAGTCCCCGTAACGGGCGTGATAATATTCTGCGCCTTTGCGGCGGCTATACTTTCCCCCATAGGAGCAGACGCCGTCTTTACGCTTATCACGGGCGCGGCGGCAAAGTATCTTCTGTTTGTCTCAAAGCTGCTCTGTTCGCTGCCGTTTGCGCGTCAGTATACAGGCGCGGCGGTGATCTCGTGGTGGATAATCATAGCGGCGGCAGCGGCCTTTACGGTCTGCGTGATATTCGGAAAGCGGCATCTGTTCAAGCTGTGCGCCGTGATATCGCTGACTGCGCTGTGTCTGATCGTATCTGCAAATGCCATACTGTTCGGATCGGATGTTTACCTGACTGTAGATGACAGCGGCGGCGGACTTACTGCCGTACTGGAATATGACGAGCAGTGCGCCGTGCTTTGCGCTTACGGAGACAGAGATTTGTACTATCCTCTCGATGAGGAGCTGGAAAAGTACGGCATAATAGCATTTGTGTCAGATGTTCGTCCAAAGGGCAGCGCAAGTCTCTGCGGGAGGATACTGCGGGAGCACGAGGTCTCCTGCGTTATAACATCGTATTCGGAAAATCCGAAATACTCCTGGTACAGATACTGCGGCGGAGATGTCCGCATGATGGAACGTGAATATACGCTCGGCTTCAAAGACGGATATCTTCTGATATACGAAGACGGCGAGCGGTTCTGCGAGTACCTTGTGATAAACGGTAAAGAGGTGCTTATCTGTCCGAAGGGGGAGATCCCCGAAAATATGAGATGTCCCGATATTGCCGTGATCGGGGAGGATACCGACAGCAGCCTTATCAGCGGCGCTTTGATCGTTACGGGCTGTTTTGAGACGGCAGATGAGGCGCAGCACACAGGCAAGACCGAAATAAGGATCGGAAGCTGAAATAAAAAAGGAGGGGTGAGTATGCCTGCTATAACGGAATCGGATTTCAAGAAGATACTCAGCAGAGGCGACTTCGGTACGCTGTATTATATTTACGGCGATGAAAAGATGCTTGTGTCGCATTATACAAAGCTCCTTGTCGAAAAGACGGCGGGCAAGAATCCCGACGATTTTAATTATCACGTCTTCACGGGGGAATTCAGCGCGGCGCAATTTGAAGCGGCGGCTCAGATGATACCGTTTACGAGCGATTATAATGTTGTGGTCGTCAAGGATCTTGAGCTTGCGGATTTCAATTCGAACGATTCCGCAAAGATACTTGATACAATAGAAAAAACTACGGGCGACACGGTGATGATCTTCACCTTTCCAACGAAGACGAGCGGCGATGACGACAAAAAAACGACTGCGGGCAGAAACGCAAAGGACGCAAAGCTCAAAGCTATCGTCACGAAAAAGGGCACTGTGCTTGAGCTTAAAAAGCTGACGCCTTCCGCAACGAAGACGAAGCTCGTCTCCTGGGCAAGCAAAAGAGGCGTCGTATTGTCACCGGGCTTTGCCGATCTTCTGATAGAGTATGTAGGCACGGATCTGAACAAGCTCAGAACGGAGCTTGAAAAGCTGTGCGCCTATGCGGGCGAGGGCGGCGAGATAACGAAGGAAGCTATAGACAAGCTCGTAACGCGCGATCTTGAGTCGAGGATATTCGACCTGTCGAACGCCGTGATAAATCACCGCGCGTCAGAGGCGTTCCGTGTGCTGGATACGCTTCTGTACAACAGGGAAGACGAGCTGAAGATAATAGCTGTGCTTGCGTCGTCCTACGTCAATATCTACAGGGCGAGGATCGCTGTCAAGAGCGGCGCAAGGACGACCGAGCTGAAGCAATGGTTCAAATACAGCGACGCTCAGCTTCGCTATGCCGAGCGTGATTCCCGACTGACGACGACGGCCGCTCTCAGAAAGAGCATAAATGCGATAGCCGAGACGGATATGGCACTCAAAAGTACGAGGACATCAAAGCGGCTGCTGCTCGAAATGCTCGTTGAAAAGCTGCTTATCATAGCAAATGAGGGGCGGCGGAGATGATAAAAATAAAAGAAGCGATCATCGTAGAAGGGAAGTACGACAGACAGCGAGTGTCGGCGCTCTTTGACACTGCGGTGATAGAAACGGGCGGTTTCCGTGTTTTCAAGGACGGAGAAAAGCGAGCCGTGATACGGTCGCTTGCAGAAAAGAAAGGCGTTATCTTACTGACTGACAGCGACGGCGCAGGCTTCGTGATAAGGAACTATCTGAAGGGCGCCGTGAAAAACGGTGTCAAGCAGGCATACATTCCCGAGGTCGCGGGCAAGGAGCGAAGAAAGGCTCAGCCTTCAAAGGAGGGGCTGCTCGGGGTCGAGGGTATGACCGATGAAATAATCAAAAATGCAGTCCTCAGATCGGGCGCTACGGTGATTGACGGAGACTGCGGCTCCTGCTGCGGACAAGGCGGCGTGATAACGAAGGCGGACCTGTACGAACTGGGGCTGTCGGGTCATGACAACAGTGCCGTGCTTCGGAAAAGAGTGCTGAAAGAGCTGGGCTTTCCTCAGTATATGACGGCGAACGCGCTGCTTTCGGCGCTGAAGCTTCTCTATACTAAGGAGGAGCTGTCTAAAATAACAGAACAGATCAAGGGTGAATTATATGACAAAGCTTAAAGTTGACCGTTTTGACGGTACAATGGTGATTTTTACGGATAAGGAAAAGAAATTTTTTGCGATAGAGAAGGTGGAGATCCCGTTTGAGCTGAAAAAGGGTGATCTCGTGGAAATAGATGATGAGGGCAATCTGACGCTTGTAAAAAAGAAATAAATCGCCGGGAGTGTGGAATGTCGGAAACGCTGTGCGTTTTCATTTATAACACGTTGCATCCCGCTGTAATGCACAGCTCCGCACTCCACACTCCACACTCCACACTCAAAAAAGGGGGGGTACATTATGGAAAAAACGAATGTGATGCGTGTGCTCGATCAGAAAAAGGTGAAGTACGTGCCCCATTCGATCGGAGATAATTCGACTATGACGGGCGCCGATGTTGCCGATGCGCTCGGAAAGCCGCCCGAAGTAGTTTTCAAGACGCTCGTGACGGTCGGAAAAAGCGGCGCAAACTACGTTTTCGTCGTTCCGATAGGCGGTGAGCTCGACCTGAAAAAGGCGGCGAAGGCAGTAGGCGAGAAGTCGATAGAGATGCTGAAAAGCCGCGAGCTGCTCCCGCTGACGGGATATATCCACGGAGGCTGTTCTCCGATCGGAATGAAAAAATTCTTCAAAACTACATTTGACATATCCGCAAAGGACAAGGATACTATATGCTTTTCGGCAGGCAGGATCGGGTATCAGGTAGAGCTGTCACCCTCGGATCTTCCGAAAGTCATACGCTTTCAGTATGCCGACATAGCAGCGGGCAGGAGATCTTCATCGGAGGCGCTCTGAGGCTGCCTTCTGTACAACACGGTATGATACGTGTGTAACAAAATCATAAAAGTGGATAAAAGATGCGGGCGCTCGCTGCGCAGGACGTGATCCGATCGGCGGTACCCGTAAATATTTTCACATAAATTCTATTGATTTATCTTTAAGTTTAATGTATAATGGAGGGTACACGGTGCTTTATCGCGTTAATGCGAGGCACAGACAATATCACGATAACAAAGGAAGTGTTAAACATGGCGGACGGAATAAGATTTATCGAGAAGAATTTTCTCCACACGCTGCCCGATATCAAGAAGTTTGCGGACAAGTGTGTTTCAAATACAAATTTTGACCCGGAACTTTACTACAAGTACGATGTAAAGAGAGGTCTGAGAGACCTTGACGGTAAAGGTGTTCTGACAGGTCTTACGGAGATCTCGGAGATCAGACAGAACAAGCTCGTGGACGGCAAGGTCGTGCCATGTGACGGCAAGCTCTTTTACAGAGGCTACAATGTCGAGGATATCATTGCGGGATTTCCGCAGGATTCCAATTTCGGATTTGAGGAGGTAACGTATCTTCTGCTGTTCGGTCAGCTTCCGACGCAGGACGAGCTCGACGAGTTCAAGGGTATACTTGCGACATACAGAGCGCTTCCCGACACGTTCGTAAGAGACGTCATAATGAAAGCGCCCAATTCCGATATGATGAATTCGCTTGCAAAGAGCGTGCTGACGCTTCATTCTTATGATAATATGGCGAACGATATCTCAATCGAGAACGTAATGCGCCAGTCGCTGCAGCTTATTGCGGAGTTCCCGATGCTTGCGGTATACGCATATCATGCATACAACTACGCAAATAAGCACAGTCTTTTCGTTCACAATCCGAATCCGATGAAATCTACTGCGGAAAATATTCTGATGATGCTTCGCCCCGACAGAAAGTATACGGAGCTTGAGGCTAAGGTGCTTGATATTGCGCTCGTTCTTCATGCGGAGCACGGCGGCGGAAACAATTCGACCTTTACGACGAGAGTCGTTACCAGCTCGGGCACAGATACTTATTCCGCTATTGCGGCGGCTCTCTGCTCACTCAAGGGACCGAAGCACGGCGGCGCAAACGTCAAGGTATGCGGAATGTTTGACGAGATCAAGGAAAATGTAAAGGATTGGGCGGACGAGGACGAGGTAACGGCTTATCTTGAAAAGATCCTCCACAAAGAGGCGTTCGACAAGTCGGGTCTTATCTACGGTATGGGTCACGCAGTCTACTCGATATCCGACCCGAGAGCGAGAGTCTTCAGCGGATTTGTTAAGAAGCTCGCAGAGGAGAAGCACATGATGAACGAATACACTCTCTATGAGAATGTGAGGAAGCTGGCTCCCGTTGTCATCGGCAAGGAGAGAAAGATCTACAAGGGCGTATCGGCAAATGTGGATTTCTACAGCGGCTTCGTTTATTCTATGCTCGGACTTCCGATCGAGCTGTATACTCCGCTGTTCGCTATTGCGAGGATCTCGGGATGGAGCGCTCACAGAATGGAGGAGCTCATCAACGCAGGAAAGATCATCAGACCTGCATATATGAGCATTGCCGAGGAGCGCAAGTACATTCCTATGGATAAAAGATAATACGAGGTGGGACTGTAGAGTTGCAGAATTTTTTGCAGTATTATATAAAGCTTCGGGAGAAGTACGGCAAGCTGCTTGAGGGCAGACACGGCATCGACAGTCTGAGCCGCGATCTGCTTATAGCGTGGCTTGTGACAGGCTTTTTGAACGGATTTATCAGAAGCGGTATCGTAACGCTCGCCGCTTTGCTGCTGCCGATCGTCTCTCTGCTGCGTATTTTTTCGAAAAACGACGTCAGGCGTGGGATCGAAAACAGAAAATATCTCTCCGCAAGGAAGAAAACAGCGGACTTTTTCAAGCTCTCGGCAAGAAAGTTCAAGGAGCGAAAGACGCATAAATACTACGAGTGCTCCAATTGCAGCGCAGTTATCCGCGTAAAAAGGGAGAAAGGCGAGCATACTGTCGTCTGCCCGAAGTGCGGCAAGGAGCTGCATGTTAAAATACGCTGAGTCGAAATCATTCTCCGTATGCGGCAGTCCCGTATGCGGAGATTTTTGTGAAAGGATGGTCACAGGTATGAAGTATCATGTACTGTTCCCGGGGTTGGGACTTGAGTTTGACATCTCTCCGATCGCCTTTTCGATCGGGAATTTTTCTGTCTATTGGTACGGGATCATAATAGCTGTGGGATTTGCGCTCGCAGTCTTGTACTGTATGCGAATCGCAAAAAATCACAAGGTCGATCCCGACAAGCTGTCAAACTGTGTCATAGTCGGACTTATCACCGCAATGATCGGCGCGAGAGCTTACTATGTGGCTTTTATGTGGGATCATTTCAAGAATGCTCCGCTTACGGTGTTCAATATTCACGAGGGCGGACTTGCAATCTACGGAGGACTTATAGGCGCGCTGCTCGGCGGACTCATCACTGCTAAAGTACAGAAGATGAAGCTGCTGCCCGTGCTTGATGTTGCCGTGATGGGGTTCCTGATCGGACAGGGTATCGGACGCTGGGGCAATTTTACGAACCAGGAGGCGTTCGGCACACAGACGGAACTGCCGTGGAGAATGGTCTCGGAAAATACAGGCATGATCGGCGTTCACCCGTGCTTCCTATACGAATCTCTCTGGTGTCTGCTCGGGTTTGTGGTATTCCATTTTGTATTCAGAAAGATAAGGCGGTACGAGGGCGAGATATTTTATCTGTATCTCGTATGGTACGGCTTTGAGAGAACTCTCGTAGAGGGTCTGCGTACAGACAGTCTTATGCTGCCCTTTGCAAACATCAGAGTTTCGCAGCTTTTGTCGTGCGTTATATTTGTTGTGGGCGTGATGCTGCTGATCTTCAACGCCTTTACTCACAAGCGGATAAAGACAGATCCGTATGAGGAAGAAGATGTGGTAGTTGTCGAAGACGGCGAATAAGGAATCGTTTGTCCGTTAAGCAATAATTTTTTATCATATTGAGCTTAATTCGAAAAAATGTATTGAAAAATGCGGAGTTTCGTTGTAAAATAGTAGTGGTGTTCCTTCACGGACATCATCTGGTGAAAATACTCTTATCGCCTGTGACTGCGCGGGCGGTTCCGGCAGCTGCTCGGATAAAGTTATATGGCTAAAGGAGATATAAATATGGCTAATCTTATAAACGGAAAAGAAATTGCCGCAAAGGTGAAGGAAGAGATCGCCCAGGAAGCGACTGCCCTTGCCGAGTACGGTGTAACGCCGGGTCTTGCTGTCGTTATCGTAGGCGATGATCCCGCATCAAAGATCTATGTAAGAAATAAGAAGAAGGCGTGCGAGGAGGTAGGCTTCTACTCCGAGGAGTTCGCTCTCCCCGAGAAGACTTCTCAGAAGGAGCTGCTCGCTCTTATCGACACGCTCAACAAGAGATTCGATATTGACGGTATCCTCGTTCAGCTTCCTCTTCCGAAGCACCTCAACGAGAAGGCTGTTATCGGCGCTATCTCTCCGAAAAAGGACGTTGACGCTTTCAGCCCGTTCAATGTCGGCAGAGTTATGATCGGCGACTACCGCTTCCTTCCCTGCACACCCGCAGGCGTTATGGAGCTTATCCACTCGACAGGCGTTGAGGTCGCAGGCAAGAAGTGCGTCGTTATCGGCAGAAGCAACATTGTAGGCAAGCCTATGGCTATGATGCTTCTCAACGAGAGCGGTACGGTCACGGTATGTCACAGCAAGACGGAGAACCTCGCAGAGATCACATCTCAGGCAGATATCCTCGTTTCGGCAGTCGGCAAGGCTAAGTTTGTAACTGCCGATATGGTAAAGGAGGGCGCCGTTGTGATCGACGTCGGAATGAACCACGACGATGACGGAAAGCTCTGCGGCGACGTTGATTTTGCCGATGTTGAGCCGAAGGCGGGCTGGATCACCCCCGTTCCCGGCGGCGTAGGTCCCATGACGATCGCAATGCTTATGAAGAACACGCTCACTGCTGCAAAGATCAATGCGGCAGCGGCTACAAAGAAGTCAGGCAAAAGATAATAACAAATTCCGACAACCGCACAAAAACGTGCGGTTGTTTTTGATAGGAGAGATCACAATGGAGAAACTTAAAATCGTTATCCCCGACGCAAAGACTATCACGAACGGAGACCTGAGCTTTGATCGTTTTTCCGATTTCGGAGACGTAACTGTCTATCCGCTCAGCAGCGCCGACACGTTGGCTCAGAGATTTGAAAAAGCAGATATCGTTCTGTGCAACAAAACGCCGATGAACGAGAAAACGCTTGCAAAGGCAAAAAATCTGAGGTACATCGGACTTTTTGCAACGGGGTATAATAACATCGACCTGGACTTTACAAAGAGCAGAGGCATTACGGTGTGCAATGCAGCGGCGTACTCGACCGATGCTGTGGCGCAGCACACCTTTGCGCTGATACTTGAACATTATTCACGCGCTGCAGATTACAACGCCTTTGTTCAGCGCGGCGGCTGGAAGGAGTCGGACATTTTCTCGCCCTTTGTTTATCCGACTATGGAGCTTGCGGGGAAGACCATGGGGATAATCGGCTACGGCTCGATCGGAAAGGCTGTTGCGAAGATCGCTCTGGCGTTCAATATGCGGGTGCTGTTCTGTTCAAGAAACAAAAAGGAGAGCGAGGGCGGCGCCGTTCAGGTCGCGCTTGAGGAGCTTGTATCACGGAGCGATATCGTGACGGTGCATTGTCCGCTCAACCGTGACAGCGAGCGTATGTTCAATGACGGGTTGTTTTCGAAATTCAAGAAGGGCGCATTTTTCGTCAACACCTCACGCGGAGGGACTGTGGACGAGGGAGCGCTCAGACGCGCGCTTGAAAGCGGTATTTTGTCGGGCGCAGCGGTAGATGTTATCGAAAAGGAGCCTATGAGCGAGGAGTGCGTTCTTCAGAACGTCCCCGGACTTATGATAACTCCGCATATCGCATGGGGACCGAAGGAGACGCGCGAGCGGTGTGTTTCTATCGTGTATGATAACCTCAAAGCTTTTCTGGAAGGAAAGCCTGTAAATATTGTCGGATGAAGGAGAGATGAGAAATGAAAGCACTGGTAATGAATTGCAGCCCCGTGAGAAACGGAGCAACGGCAGAGATCGTAAGGCTTATATCACAGGAGATATCGGCGGTATATGATGTAAAGAACGTATGCATAGACGATTACGATTTCGCCTTCTGCAAGGGCTGCCGCAGCTGTCATAAAACTGCCGAATGCGTTATCAGTGACGATATCGACAGGATCATGGAGGAATTTGAACGGGCGGACGTGATCGTATGTGTGTCGCCGTCGTATTGGGCGGATATCCCCGGACAGTTCAAGGCATTTATCGACAGATGTACGCCGTGGTGCAATACTCATTCTCCGCACAGAAGAATAAGCTCCGGCAAAAGAGGATTTGCCGTTGCGCTCAGAACGGGTCCGGGAATGCACGAGTGTGAGAGGATCATCGGGAGTATAGAGCACTTCTACGGACACCTGGAAATAGAGTGCTGCGGCAGTCTCGGTCTGTGCTCGGTAGAATACAAAGAGAATGTCGAACCAAGGATTACAGAGATAAAAAACTTCTGCATGACAAAAATTTTACAAATTTGAAATTTTTTCATTAAAAAAGGTTGACAAAACAGTTACAATAATGTTATAATTCGTTTTAGTAAGTGATAGGAGATAGTTATGCGTGTTATTACAGGCTCTGCAAAGGGCAGAAAGCTCGAACAGCTTTCGGGCAACGACGTTCGTCCGACGACGGAACGTGTCAAGGAGGCTGTGTTCAGCATTATCCAATTTCAGATAGAGGGCAGACAGTTCCTCGATCTTTTTGCGGGCTCGGGACAGATGGGCATAGAGGCTCTCAGCCGAGGCGCTTCCCGCGCTGTTTTTACGGATCTTTCCAAGGATTCCATAGAAATAGTCAAGCGCAACCTCAAGACGACGAAGCTCGAAGAATGCGCTCGCGTTTACAAGACCGATTCTATCGGCTTTCTTACAACGTGCCGCGAGAAGTTCGACCTTGCATTTATCGATCCGCCCTACGGTACGGGACTTTTGCAGAAGGCGCTTGAAAATATCGAACGTGTGATGAACAAAAGCGGCATCGTGATCTGCGAGTCGCCTGTGACGGAGGAGCTTCCCGATACGCTTTCGGAATTTGTGAAGCTCAGAGAATACCGCCACGGCAAGATCAAGATAACAACTTACTGCCACAGCGACTATGCCGAGGAATGATCGGAGCTTTCCGACATTTTTCACTGTTCATTATTCACTATATAAAAAGGGGGGCTTGCCGTGCAGACTGTAATTTGTCCCGGCAGCTTTGACCCGGTAACGAGGGGTCATATCGACATCATCAGAAGAGCGGCGAAGACGTTCGAAAAGGTGATCGTCGCAGTATTCGTGAACAAGGCGAAGGTGCCGTGCTTCACGATCGAGGAGCGTATCCATTTCCTTCAGATGGCGCTTGCGGATATCGAGAATATCGAGATCGTCGCCTGCGAAGGACTGCTCGCCGATTACGCGCGCGAGCGCAACGCTACCGCTGTAGTAAAGGGTTTGCGTGCATTGTCTGACTTTGAATATGAGTTTCAGATGGCACTGACCAATAAAATGCTTAATCCCGAGCTTGAAACGCTGTTCTTCTCCTCATCGGCGGAGAATATGTATGTAAGCTCAAGCATCGTAAAAAGTGTGGCAAGTTTTGGGGGCAATATCAGGGATTTCGTGCCCGAATGTATTCACGACGAGATCCGTGACAGATTATGTGGAGGAGGAGTAAACCATGAAAGTTGATGAATTGCTTGAAGATCTGACCGATCTTCTGGAGGATTCAAAGGAGCTGCCTGTCGTGAACAAGGTTATGGTGGATAAGAATCAGATCTCTGATATCATTGACGAGATCAAAGCCAACCTTCCCGCAGAAACACGTCAGGCAAAGCGCGTCGTTTCGGAGCGCAACAAGATCATAGAGGAAGCGAGAAAGCAGGCGGAGACGCTTATCAGTGCAGCAAACAAGCAGCGCACTGATATGCTCGAGAGCAACGAGATCGTAAAGCAGGCTCGCTTAGAGGCTGCGAGGATCATTAACGAAGCTCAGACGACCTCCAAGAAGATCAAGAACGCTACGAACAATTACGTTGATACGGTTTTGCAGAAGACTGAGGACGCACTGAAGAACAGCGCGATCGAATTCCATAACAAGAGAATGGAGATCCTCAATCTCAAGAATGCAAATCAGACGCCCGTTGCGCCGACACCGAGCAGCAGCCAGAGCATCGATATCGATATCGACGATACAGAAGCACAATCAGAGTGATCTAAAAACCGCCCGTATCTATGAAAGTGAGGGCGGTTTTCTACTATGGAGATGATCTTTTATGAAAAAATGCGAGTACTGCGGCAGGGAGCTTGACAGCTATCACCTGATGTACTGCAGAGACAGTGACTGCGAGCAGCGCGCCGAGCGGTTTTATGAAACGAGAAAAAAGACCGAGATGGGTTTCGGAGTAGTGAACGTGGCGTGTGTAGTTCTTATTATGATCGGACTCATAATGGCGGTGTTCTCGCCTGTAATCGGGAATATTGTCGTGGCGGCGGCTCTTGTCGTGCTGGGCATCGTAATACTTATAATGCCCTATGCGCCCGAAAGCTTCTATAAAAAGTGGCGGATCAGGAAAACGAGCTTGATCGTCCGCAGCTTCGGGATCGTTTGCTTTTTGGCGGCGGTCGGATTTACCGTTCTTGCGATGTACTACAATGCGAACCCGAAGTGATCAAAGAGTACATATTTGATAGGAAATACACCGTGAATTTTGGCGGCGTAAATGCTGATAATTTACAGAAATGTTTCAATTTACGTTGAATTGGAAACAAATTTGTGTTATTATTATTCTGAGAAGCAGCTGAATAAACTGCGTCCTGCGGGATCGATTTGCAGGATACGTGCGCAGTACAAAGCGTTCGATTAAATCAGTGTATCCCTGCTTCTGAAACAATCATTAAGGTATTTTGAAAAGACACAACATCACGGGGAGCGGCGCATAGACATGGGTGATTTGCAGATAAAAAGCAGACCAAAGACAAGAACGACAACCAAAACCAAAACAAAGACAAGATCGAGGACGAACGCCAGGAACAAGGCTAAACACGCTCACGGCACGAAAAGCCATGCGGGACTGATAGTATTTGCAGTGATACTTGTGCTGCTCGTCTGCGCTTACGGCGCGGGGGGCTTCTACTTTTCGCAGCATTTTCTGCCGGGAACGAAGATCAACGGAACGGACGTTTCACTGATGACGCTTTCTCAGGCGAAGGAAGTGCTCGTAGGGGCGGCAGATTCTTATAAGCTTACGCTCGTTGAGCAGGATTTCCGAAAGGAAGTCATCACGGGCGAGGACATCGGACTTGACGTTGCGGTATCGGATAAATTCGACAGTCTGCTCGATGTTCAGTCGGGTCTCGAGTGGGGACTCAATATCCTGAAAAATAACAGCGTCACCCTCGATGAGGACGTTATTACATACGATTATGACGAAGAGAAGCTGTCGGGCGTTGTGGACGAGCTTGAGTGTATCGATCCGAAATTCCCGATGGAGGCGAAGGACGCCGAGATCGTTCTGCTCGACGGCAAGTTCGTTATCTCTCCCGAAAACATAGGAAACACAGCGCACCGCGATGAGCTTGAGGAGCGGATCGGACAGGCGATAATCGCTCAGCAGGATAAGCTCGATCTCGAGGAGGAAGGGCTGTACGATATGCCTGAGGTGTACGCAGACGATCCGGGACTTATTGCTCAGAAGGAACAGTATGACGAGCTCAACGACCTTGTCATCACGCTGAAGTTCGGCTCGAAGACGGTGCCGATCAATATTCAGACGATCTCGGGTTGGCTGAAGTCGTCGAAGAAGGACGACGGCACATTCAAGATAGATCTCAAAAACGATGAAGTCAAGAAGTACGTCAAAAATCTTGCGGGAACATACGACACCTACAACAAGACAAAGATATTCAAATCACATGCGGGAAATGTCGTTGAGATCAAGACGGGCGACTACGGCTGGATGCTCGATCAGGATTTCGCAGTCGATAAGCTCAAGGAACTTATCCTGAAAAGAGAGAGCAAGACGATCGACCTTACCGACGGAAGTGAAGCGAGCAACGAGTGGTGGTACAGAAAGGCCGTAGCATACGACGATGAGGGCGGCACCACATATTACGGCAATACCTATGCCGAGGTAAGCGTGGCGGAGCAGCATATGTGGCTGTATCAGAACGGCGTTGTGACGCTCGAAACAGATGTCGTGACGGGAAATCCTAACCTCGGAAACGACACGCCGAAGGGCGCATTCAGGATCCGCTACCATCAGGCTCCCGCAACGCTTCGCGGTCCCGGATACGTTACTCAGGTAGCGTACTGGATGGTATTTGCCGATGATGTCGGCTTCCACGATGCAACATGGCAGCCTTACTTCGGCGGCTCGCTCTATCTTTCAAACGGCTCTCACGGCTGTGTAAATATGCCGCTCGGAAAAGCGGGAGAGCTTTACGAGCTTGTGTATGACGGTATGCCAGTGTTTGTGTATTGATAAAGCAGCTCAATTTTCCCATCAAAGCCGGATTTTGTATTATAAAACTGACGCATATCTGCCTTTGGGCGAAAGCCCTGTTAGTTAAGGAGCCACTGATTAAATCACTTCCTTCGGACTGAGCGACCGAAGGAAGTGCCTGTGGTGCACTCATCTTGCCGGCATCTTTAGTCTCGGCTGCCGCCTCGGTCGGTGCTTCTGCTTCGCAGAGGTCTCCACCGGAGACCCGCACCCTGCGGTCGCTTGACCGCCCGGTTTGGTTATTGTTGGGAAATTATTGCGCCGATTTGGTCCAATACTTGTACAAAAATTAATCTTGATATTTCGGCTCGATAGTGGTAAAATAATACAGTAAGATATTCTAAAGTAAGGAGTGGGTCAGAAAAGCCCGCTCCTTTGTATTTATCGGAGGGATAATATGGCAAAGAACAAGGGCGGCAGCACCGTTGAAAGCGTAACGGCGCTCGTCGGACCGATCGTCGAGAGCTTCGGTCTGAGGCTGTGGGACGTTCGCCTTGTCAAGGAGGGCGCGTCGCTTTATCTGCGTGTTTTCATCGACAAGGACGAAGGCATCACGATCGAGGACTGCGAGAACGTCAGCCGTGCGATCGACGAACCGCTTGACAGGCTCGATCCCGTTGACGGCGAGTATACTCTTGAGGTATGTTCACCGGGTATAGAGCGCGAGCTTATCCGCGACGAGCATTTCGAGCAGTTCATCGGCGCGGACGTTATGGTCAAGATGATACGCCCGATAGAGGGCATCGGCAGAGAGTTCTGCGGAAAGCTCAAAGCATATAACAAGCCTGATATAACGATCGAGGATCACAGCGGTGAGAACGAGGTCACGTTTGCAAAGAAGGAAGCAGTCTATATCAAGCTTGATGATTTTGATTAAACAGCTGTTTATACAGAAAGGATTGATAAGAAAAATGGCTAAGAAGAAAACCCAGAATAACCAGGAAGACGTCAATATGTTTGCGGCGATGCAGGAGCTTGAAAAAAGCAAGGGCATTCCTGTTGACGCACTCCTTGAGAACATAAAGCGCTCTATCGAGAAGGCTTGCAAGAGCAATTACAACAATGACGATGTTGTTTTTAATGTAGATATTGAGAACGGCATATTTGAGGTGTTTATCCGCAAGACAGTCGTTGAGGAGGTCACAGACCCGAACCGCGAGATCGAACAGCATGACGCTCTCAGTATCGATCCGCACGCAGATATAGGCGAAAAAGTAAAGATCCCGATCAACACGAAAAAGCTCGGCAGAATTTCCGTTCAGAATGCAAGAAGCGTTATCCGTCAGGGTATCCGCGACAAGGAGAGGGAGATCACTCTCGATGAGTTCAGAAAGAAGAGCAAAGAGATCGTAACGGCGCTCGTAGAGAACATCGATCCCGAAACAGGCAACGCAACGATCAGGATCGGCAAGTCTATCGCAACTCTTCCGAAGTCGGAGCAGGTCGGTATCGACGAGCTCAAGGAAGGCGACAGCGTTAAGGTCTATATCGCAGAGGTCAGAGAGAACGATCCGACAAAGAAGAAGAGCAGAGGCCCGAGAGCCGTTATCAGCAGAACGAGCAGCGATTTTGTAAAGCGTCTGTTTGAGCTGGAAGTGCCCGAGATCTATGACGGAACGGTCGAGATCATGGCTGTTGCGAGAGAGGCAGGCTCGAGAACAAAGCTTGCCGTAAAGAGCTCCAACCCGAATGTAGACTCGGTCGGCGCCTGCATCGGTACAAGAGGTATCCGTGTAGCGAAGATCGTTGAGGAGCTCGGCGGCGAGAAGATAGATATCGTTGAATACAAGGAGGATCCCGCACAGTTTATCGCAGCGGCTCTTTCTCCCGCAAGCGTTATAAGCGTTGTACTCAACGATGAGGAGACAAACGAGTGGCGTGTTACCGTTCCCGACGGTCAGCTTTCACTGGCTATCGGCAACAGAGGTCAGAATGCAAGACTTGCCGCAAGACTTACAGGCTGCAAGATCGACATCAGACCCGAGAGCGGCTTCTACGGCGACGACGAGGAAGAGGAAAGCATCGTTGCCGAGGACGAGGAAACGGCAGAGGAGACATTCGCACCCGTTGACGAGCCGAGCGACGAGATCTGACGCTTTGTATAGCTGCCGCGTATGCGGCAAAAGAGCAAAATGCACTGCGCACTACGCTTTGTTATATTGCGGAGAAATAGTTTTTGAAGGGCGGAATGACGTTGGTTAAGAAAAAAGTGCCTTTGAGGAAATGCAGCGGCTGCGGCGAGATGAAGCCGAAGCGTGAACTTGTGAGGATCGTTAAGGCTCCCGATGTTACCGATGAAAACGGCGAGGTCATCGAAAAGGGTGCAATATCGCTCGATCTTACGGGAAAAAAGCCGGGACGAGGCGCATATATTTGCAGGAATGCCGAGTGCCTGAGAATTGCGAGAAAAGCGCGCAGATTCGAAAAGTCGCTTTCATGTCAGATCCCCGACGACATATATAACGGTATGGAGGAGGAGCTGAAGGCAAGTGAATAACAATACGCTCGGCTTTCTGGGACTTCTCAGGAGAGCCGGAAAGATAACGGTCGGATGCGACCCCGTTTGCGACAGCGTGGCAAACGGCAAGTCGGGACTGGTACTTATGGCGGAGGATATCTCTTCGAATACGAAAAAGACCGTTTTGAAGAAAGTGAAAGCATATTCGCCGCATATCTATATAATGAGCTGCTCGAAGGACGAACTGAGCCACGCAGTCGGAAAACAGGCGGCAGTCATTTCCGTTGATGATGAAAAGGCGGCGGCAAGCGTTGTGCAGAAGCTCGCCGATGATAAGGAGGAATGTCACTATGATGATTAAATATAAGCTAAGCGAGGTCGCAAAGGATCTCGGCATAGCTCCCAAGGACGTTGCGGCTGCTCTGTTCGAGCATTCGGGCGCAAACGCAAAGAGAAAAAACGCTCAGTCGTCGCTGACTGAGGATGAGCTGAACGTGATCTTCGAGGTGTTTACGCAGAAAAACACGATCACCGATATCGACAGCTATCTTGCAGGCACACAGGGCAATGCGGAGGAGCCTGCTGCGGAAGTATCCGCAAAGCAGGAGGAAAAGCAGCAGGAGAGCAAGCCCGAGGCAAAGCAGGAGAAGAAGCCTGCAAACGAAAAGCAGGATAAAAACACGGGCAAGGGCAGAGATGCTGCAAGGACGGACAAGAACCGTCAGCAGAACGACGCAAAGAAGAACGACAAGCCCTTCGAGCGCAAGAACGACAAGGGCGCAAAGCAGCAGAACGCCCCCGCCAAAAGCGCAGAAACGACAGCTCCCGAAGAGGAGAAGAAGGACAGACGCCGTATCATCGACACGAGAGCGGCTGTAGTTGATGTTGAGCGCTACAACGAAAAGTATGATAATCTTGCGAGCGAGAAGATGAAGCGCTCCGACTCGACCGTCAGCAAGCAGAAGATCAACCAGAAATCTCAGCGCAGAGGAAAGCCGAGAAACTCCAGAAAGGAAACAGAGCAGGAGAGACTCAAGAGAATCGCAGCCGAGAGAAAGAGCAAGCAGATCACAATCACTATTCCCGATGAGATCGTAGTTTCCGAGCTTGCAAGCCGCCTGAGAGTTACTGCGGGCGAGCTTGTAAAGACGCTTTTCTCGATGGGTCAGATGGCGACTGTCAACGACGTTATCGACTTTGATACTGCGTCACTTGCCGCTATGGAGCTTCACGCAAAGGTAGAGCGTGAGGTAGAGGTGCCGATCGAGGAGCAGATCATCGACGACAGCGAAGATACGGACGACAACCTCCAGGAGCGTGCTCCCGTCGTTGTAGTTATGGGTCACGTTGACCACGGAAAGACTTCTCTTCTTGACGCGATCCGTGAGGAGAACGTCACAGCGACCGAGGCGGGCGGAATTACGCAGCATATCGGCGCTTACAGAGCAAGGATCAACGGTAAGGAGATCACATTCCTTGACACTCCGGGCCACGAAGCGTTTACTACAATGCGTGCAAGAGGCGCGCAGGTAACAGATATCGCGGTGCTCGTTGTAGCAGCCGACGACGGTATCATGCCTCAGACGGTCGAGGCTATCAACCACGCAAGAGCAGCGGATGTCTCGATCATCGTTGCTATCAACAAAATAGATAAGGAAGGCGCAGACATCGAGCGCGTCAAAACTCAGCTCACCGAGTACAATATTGTTCCCGAGGAGTGGGGCGGCGACGTACCGTGTATTCCGGTTTCCGCAAAGAAGAAGCAGGGTATTGACGATCTTCTCGAGATGATCCTTCTTGTTGCGGAGATGAAGGAACTCAAAGCCAACCCCGACAGAGCCGCAAAGGGTACTGTTATCGAGGCAAGGCTCGACAAGGGCAGAGGTCCTGTTGCGACAGTTCTCGTTCAGAACGGTACGCTGCACGTCGGCGATATCGTGGTAGCGGGTACTACAGTCGGCAGAGTCAGAGCTATGATGGACTACAAGGGCAAGCGCGTTCAGTCGGCAGCTCCCTCTTATCCCGTTGAGATCACGGGACTTGACGATGTTCCGACAGGCGGCGATATCTTCAACGCCGTAACGGACGAACGCCTCGCAAGAGAGCTTGTAGAGCAGAGAAAGTCCAAGGCGAAGGAAGAGCAGTTCAACGCAATGCGTCCGAAGGCCGTAACGCTCGAGAACCTGTTCGATCAGATGCAGCAGGGCGAGATGAAGGAACTTCAGATCATCGTCAAGGCGGACGTTCAGGGCTCTGTCGAGGCTGTTACTCAGTCGCTGCTCAAGCTTACAAACGACGAGGTAAGGATCAACGTTATTCACGGTGCGGTCGGCGCTGTCAACGAGTCCGACGTAATGCTTGCTTCGGCGTCCGGTGCGATCATCGTAGGCTTCAACGTTCGTCCCGATGCAGTTGCGGAGGAGAACGCAAAGCGTGACGGCGTTGATCTGAGATGCTACAGGATCATTTACGACTGCATTGAGGAGATCGAAGCTGCTATGAAGGGTATGCTCGCTCCGAAGACGAGAGAAGTAGTTTACGGAAAGGCTGAATGCCGCAACGTTATCAAGATCAAGAGCATCGGATTTATCGCAGGCTCTTATGTTCTCAGCGGCAAGATCGTCCGTAATTCTCAGGCGAGAGTCGTTCGTGACGGTATCGTTATTTTTGAGGACGATATCAGCTCGCTCCAGAGATTCAAGGACGCCGTGAAGGAAGTTTCCGCAGGCTACGAGTGCGGTATCGGACTTGAAAAGTTCGCCGATCTCAAGGAAGGCGACATCATCGAGAGTTTCGGTATAGAGGAATACAGAGAAGACTAAAGCGGGTGTGATATACAGCGGCGGATGGGTCTTTAACCGCTGCGTATATGAATACGATTGCGGGGTACACGGTGCCGCGCGTATCTGCCCGTACAGGAGAATATAAATATATGGCAAGTCACAAATTGGGAAGAACCACCGAGGATATCAAGCGTGAGCTTACGGCCGTGCTTCGTGAGCTGAAGGATCCCCGTGTGGCAAATACGATGCTCAGCATCGTCAGGGTTGAGGTGTCGAGAGATCTCAGCTTCTGCAAGGTCTACGTCAGCGCGATGGAAGGACTTGACAAAGCCAAGGAAGCTGTCAAGGGACTTAAATCGGCAGCGGGATATATCCGCAGAGAGGTCGGCTCAAGGCTTAGTCTGCGTCACGTTCCCGCAATGATCTTCGAGGCTACCGATTCTATCGAGTACAGCGCAAATATCTCGCACATTCTGAGCGAGCTGAATATCAAGGACGGTGAAGATGATGAACACGACGACGCTTACTGATATAGCCAAGGCTCTTGAAAGCGCAGACTATTTCGTTATCCTCACGCATCAATACCCCGACGGCGACACAGTCGGTTCGGCTTACGCTTTGTGCAGAGCGCTTCAGAAGCTCGGCAAACACGCAAGAATTATTATCAACGGCAGTCTTGACAGAAAGTTCGAATTTTTGAAAAACCATTTCAAAGAGGAGAGCTTTACATACAAGACTGTAGTGGCTGTAGATATCGCAACGACTCAGCTTCTCGGCGATCTTAAACCGGAGTTTGAGAATATCATTGATATCAGTATAGATCACCACGCATCCAACACGGACTTTGCAAAGCTGTCGTATGTCAACTCAAAGGCAGCGGCAAACGCCGAGAATATTTACGAGCTTATAAAAATACTCGGAACCGATTTCGATAAGGATATGGCGAATGCAGTATACACGGGTATCTGCACCGATACGGGCTGCTTTAAATTTACGAATGTTACATCCGCTACGATGCGTATTTCGGCTGATCTGATGGATATGGGCTGTGACAGCGCCGAGATCAACCGGGTAATGTTCGATACAAAATCTATGGCACGCATCAGAATGGAACGCGCCGTTCTGGAGTCGCTCACGCTGCACAGCAACGGAAAGATCGCTGTGATAAACACGTCTCTTGCTATGGAGAAGGAGACAGGCGTTGGAGATACCGATATGGACGGTCTGGCATCGATCCCACGTCAGATAGAGGGCGTCGTGATCGGCATTACGATCAAGGAAAAGGGCTACAAGCGCTTCAGAGTCAGTATCCGCTCGATCGGAGATTATGACGCATCGCGCATTGCCGCCTGCTTTGAAGGCGGCGGACATCATGCGGCGGCGGGCTGCACAGTCTGCGGCGAGCTTTCCGACGTTAAAGAGAGGATAGTCAGCGCGGCGCAGGCCGAGCTTGACCGCGTCGGAGTATGAATGGGATAATAGTTGTAAATAAACCGCAGGAGTTCACGTCGTTTGATGTTGTGGCTGTCATGAGAAGACTGTGCGGACAGAGAAAGATCGGTCACACGGGTACTCTCGATCCCATGGCGCAGGGTGTTCTGCCGCTTTTGCTCGGAAATGCGACGCGCGCGCAGGATATACTGCCCGACAGCGACAAGGAGTACGAAGCGGGCTTTAAGCTCGGTATGACGACCGATACACTCGATATCTGGGGAGAGATCAGAAGCGAAAGCACAGCGAACGTCTCAAAAGGCGATATAGAAGCGCTTATCCCGCGATTTACGGGAGAGATCTCGCAGCTTCCTCCGATGTATTCGGCGGTGAAGAAAAACGGCGTCAGGCTTTATGACCTTGCAAGGCAGGGGGTAACGGTCGAGAGAGAACCGAGAACGGTCACGATCACAGAGCTGGAGCTGCTCGGATTTGACGAGAAAACTCAGACGGGACGGCTGCGGATCCTCTGCTCAAAGGGGACGTATATACGGACGCTGATCGACGATATGGGCGCGCTTCTCGGCTGCGGCGCCGTGATGACTTCTCTTGTGAGGACAAAGGCGTGCGGATTTACGCTCGCCGACGCTAAAACGCTTGACGAGATAAGAGCTGTCACCGACGAGGGAAATGCTTCCGATAACATTCTGCCGTATGTCCGCTCGGTGGACAGCCTTTTTGAGGAATACAAAAAGCTTGCCGTGAGCGAGAAGCAGTCGCTTCGCTTTGCAAACGGCAATCCGCTCGATGTTGACAAGACCGCGCTGAGAACAACTGCCGCCGACGGCGAGATAGTAAGAGTTTTCGGCAAGGACGGCAGCTTTATCGCTCTCGGAAGGGTTGACGGCGGAGTTATAAGGGTCTACAAAATGTTCAATAATAAGTAATAGACAGACAGCAGGCAGAGGATATATTTATGATATTGTTGGATACCGCATCGGATTATGACATTAATGACTTTACGGATGATAGCGAGCAGCTGTTCGAAAAGATCCGTCAGGGGTGGGCGTCTTATATGGAGATGTTCAATTCCACAGGCGCGGACAGGGTAATCGCAAGAATAGACATGGTCGTTTTTATAATGATCGTCGTTTTTATTGTGTGCCTTATGATATTCACCAACTTCAAAAGGTTCAAGTGGGAGCATCCCACACTCAAAAAAGCCCGTAAGGCCGAAGCGCTGGGACAGGCAGTCGATGCAGTACTTGTAAAAAACGATTCAGACTGGTATTGGCAGGATGCAGGTCTCGACAGCAACGGATCACAGAAGCGGGAACGGAAATGGTATTTCTGCGGATACTACAAGTATACGGTAAACGGGAGAGAGTATAAATACAAATATACCAAGGGTATGCCCCCCGATGTGCTGAGACTTTATTGGCTTAAAGATCCGGGAAAACCGTTCATGATCGTTGAACAACTCTCAAACGCCTTCGGGTGCTGCATTATAGGTATTCCTATCATTGCGGGTATCATCGCGGCGCTGCTTTTGGGCTTGTTCGGCGGAGATACGCTAACGGCACTTAAACCTTGATTCAGGGATACATTATACAGGAGAAACAAAATGAATAAGATACTTTCAATTATTGCAGCGGCGGCTGTTTTTGCCGTCATTTTCACGGGCTGTACGGGCGATGCGGAAACGTCGTCGTCTGCGGCGTCGGGAAGCGAGACAGCGTCTTCCGAACAAGGAGCTGCTCTTTCTGCCGACGGTACGATCGACCCCGACAAATACGAAAAGACGTTTGACGAGTTTGTCGCATATATGACGGACAGCGGCTATATAAACGGAGAGGGAGTTGAGCTGACGGCTGCGGCTATCGGCGCCGACAAGGGCAAGCGCTTTACGGTCTCTTCCACCGTATCAAAGCACACCGTAGAGCTTTATGAGTTTACGGATCAGACCTCCGAGGCGGCTTCCAAGGCCATCTCCAACGCAAGGGCGGATCATTCGTTCCACCTTTTCGAAAGTACGGAGAATCAGACTAAGTACACCTACGCCGCAGTAAGCGCAGACGGAAGATTTCTGATGCTCTATACCGACAGCGCAGACAATGACTCAACTGCCGAGCAGAAGCAGAAGGCGGGAGAAGCTGTCGAGAAATTCAGCAAGTAATTCAAACGGCACGTCAAAAAAATGATGTGCCGTTTTTTCTTTAGATTGAAATTTTGAAAATCAAATCCTGCAAAATGGGTGTAGAAAGTTCGTTAATAAGTGTATTTTCAGGTGCAAAAACGAAAGTTTTCAAAAAAATCCACTATAATTTAAAAAAAATTCACGATTAGACGCCCTTTTTTTCTTAAAAACATTTGACTATGATTTGAGATTGTAATATAATTAAAAATGTGCTTTTAATTTTCCATTTTTGGGGGATGGCGGCACTCGGAGACCGTCGGCGGCTTTTATACCCCGATCGTCATGTCGATTTCAAATTAATTTTTTGGAGGCTTTATAAAATGAGCAGAGTTTATAATTTTTCAGCAGGTCCGTCTATGCTCCCTGAGGCTGTTTTGAAGAAAGCCGCAGAGGAAATGCTCGAC
>ONIC01000013.1 GCA_900317815.1 uncultured Eubacteriales bacterium
ACAAGCGCACCGACGATATCACTTGAAGCCGGTATTATCCCACGCACCTTTTCGATGCGCCGGCGATTCTCCTCATACTTATCGGACCGCATCAGACCGCCAAGCTCGCCCAATTCGCATTCCTTTATTTCGATAGGGATAACGGAGCCGTACTCCTCGCCGCCGAAATACTCTTCTATCTCGTTTTTGATAAGTCCGATCAATTCGCCGTCGGTTCTGTGCCCGTATATCTCGATCGTAATTTGCGAAAGATCGACGCAGTCTCTTAAACGCTGCCTGTTCATCGCCTTGTCCTTCTCTTTCGTCAAACGAACAGAGAGGCTTTTGTCAACAGACTCAACCTCTGCCAAGGGCGCGGCGAAATCCTTCATATACTCCGCTATCTGAGGAAATATCTCCGCCTTATCCACAATGGGAACGCCCGTTCCTATGTTCGTATATGTAAAAGACATACCGTTTTTGTAGGGCAGGAGTATCTGAGTTCCGGATGACGCTTTTATAAACGTTTCCGGGGAGAAAAGCACATCTTCGGCAGTCGGCAGAGAGTCGGTATAATAAAGATCATAACACCGCTGTTCGGGCTTGCTCCAAAAGTGCTTGTATAAATATTTGCCCGATTCTTCGTCCTTGTTCGCACTTTGAAGCATTGTAATACTGCGGTATTTGTTTTTATTTCCAGAAACATATGCGTGGATATTCTCACCCAGATAAATATTCTCCCTGTTTGCGTTCGAGATAAAACGTCTGACAGAACAAACCACGGGCAATATACATTTCCTTTCGGGCGGCGTTGTCTGAACGGACATTTCGACTGCGATAGAGAAATAACAGGGGTTTTTCTTTTCATCGGAAACAGGGCGGCTCATGAGCTTTTTGCTGCCGCAGCTGCATAAAGTCAATTCATGACCGGAGATAGTTATCGTCTTTCCCAAAAGCGCATTGGCAGCGTAAATGGCAAAAGCGTCGAACGCATAGTCTGTCAGCGCATGTCCGTTATCGTCAAACAGCCGCACTTCCTCACAGCGAAGAAAGCTTCGCAGCGTATCAGGTTCTGCCGCTTCACAAAGCTCTTTTATAAGCGCCTCCGTTTCGGGCGTTCTTTTTTTGTGTTCTCCATATTCCGACATCGACCAGATCTGCAATATCTCGCAGATGCTTTCCGCATCGGGTCCTTTCAGAGAGACAAGCCAGCAGCTGTCGTCCGATGTTTTTTTCATGGGATTGATCTTCACGACATCGTCGAGCCAGCTCATCAGGTAACCGTAAAGGACATTGGTTTTTAGATTGTACTCCGTGTTGAACGTTGGGTTCACAGATAACTGAAGGCGAAGAAGCAGCTCCTTCCAACGCGGGGGGAAACCAAGAAAATACAGCTTAAAGATCTTATTCGTCTTCGGCGTCATTGCCATCGGGTATATACATGACATTTTCATTTACTCCTTTCATAAAAGCCGTATAAAACGGCTCGTAAAGAGAGGCGGCTATCGCTGCCGACTGCTCGCTTTCCATCATCTCATTGAGGTAATATCTCAGTTCGTTAAGGCTGTCGTAACCGCCGCGAGAGCTTTCTGCGGCGTGGAATGCTCCGTCTGCGAAATAAACGCAGGGTGCGTCCTTAGTCGGATCGGTGATACGCGCAAGTCTGCCGAAAAGCTGCAAGATGAGAACAAACAGAGCTGCCGTTACATCTCTGCGAAGAGTTTTGCTGATATATCTCAGCGTTTTTCGGGACTCGACCTCCATTTGCCGCCATTGACGCGCGGCATAGCCGCGAAGATTATCTGCTTTCTTATAGCCGTTCGACATACTGTCGCTCATAGCTCTCTGCTCGGCGAGTCCGTTCAGCTTTGCGCATTTTGAGGATATTTCATTCGGCACGGGCATAGGTCTGACCAAAAAGAAAATACTCCCGAATACCGAGTGACCGTCCTTGTCAACGATATTGTAGCCGCGTTCTATCGCCTGTGCCGGCGCGACGAGTATTTTGGCGCGGTGGCTGTCAAAGCCATGCACATTGGCTCTGAGTACCTGTGTGTTAAGTTCTATATCATCGGTTCCCTTGCTGCGCACCATACACGCGGCGGGTTTTCCGTCAAGAAGCTCGTTAAGCGCTTTTTCTGCCGTTATCGCTTCATTATAGCTGTTAACGATCATCAGGAGCTTTCGCCCTTTGTTAAGCTCCGCTCTGACCGTTTCTATTATTTTTTGTATAACAAGCCGTAGATTACCTGTACGTTCATCTGCTCCGGTTCCGGACACACGTACGCCCGTATACAAGTCGATCATTTCTGTTTCGCACAGCTTATCCCGTTTCCACGGCTCCGCTTCGAGTATATACTTCACAGGAACATTAACATGATACTCCAAACAGCCCGGCGCCCAACTGGAGCCTGACATCAGCAAAACATGAGGTCCCGCGGGAGAGCCGTCGTTTTCGAGTCTAAGATACGGCATCCTGTTCATAAGAGCACGCCCGAAGGCATACTGACGATAAAGCTGCAGCCCCCTTTTAGGATCGTTCCTCATACCAAATAAATTGCCCATTACCGATGAAGGCAGAAACTTTTGCTGAGCGGTAAAGCGAGCCTGTAAAAAATCGAAAAGCTCCGTTTTATCCTTATTCTCATCGGAAAGATATGAATACGCTGTTTCAAGCGACTTGATGTAGTTGTCAAATCCCGTCAGGATAAGGTAAAGTTTGATATGCTTCAAAAGCACAATGTCGGCTTCACATCCGTTTTTTGACAGCCACTTTTTCAGTTTGCGCGTAAACTTCTCGTCATTCTCAAGCTGAAGCGCAATATCTAAGATCGTATCAAGTTCATCGTCCTTCGGCGTATCCATTGCCGTTTCCAGCATCGTCAGTATTTTCGGTGTGAGTTTGTTTTTGCCGTTTTCGGATTCTTCGCAAAGCCTGTGATAAAGCGTCATAGCGGAGAAGGTTTCTCTCAGCATATATTTCCAAGGATCCTCGATCGACTGTATCGCCTCACGCACTCTTAATGAAACTTCAAAAGATTGATTGCGCGCAGTTGAATAGCAGCGTTCATTTTCGTCCATCGCGTCCTGTGAAGCCGCGTCCCTTTTCATGTCTTTTGCGCAAGCGTCCGCATTGCTTTTCATGAATTCCAAAAAATCGGTACAAGGCGTAAAAAACTCATCAAGCGTTTTCTGGACCTTATCGCATTCATCGAAGATAACAAGGTCGGTCTGTTCAAGCACATATTCAAGAAACAGTTGTCCGCTTCCTATGATCTTTACAGCAGTCAGTCCCTGAACTGTAGTCACGATCACATCGCTTGTATATATCTCCCTGTACATTTTTGTCGTCGGGCAAATGTCAATATACGGGCAAGTGTAATACGATCTTCCTTTCTTTAGGCTTCGGCACGGCTCCTCACCGAATTTCGGTACGGCACCGTCTGAATTTGACATACCGGAAATTATGCACGGAGTTGTCAGATACTCCGAATAAAGCGGATCGAGGTACATCTCATCGGGTATTGACATCTGGTCTATATATTTTTCCCGATTGCCTCGACCAATGAGAGGAGACGCGCTGATATTCAGCCTGCGAAAATATCCGACTGTTTTGAGCACCTCCGATATGGTATCGAGCACGATCACTATTTTCTTTCGCTGCTTTGCAAGCCGGTAAGTCAGCACCTTCATAAGCGTAGATTTTCCCGCTCCGACCATGCCGACAAGATCAACAGCTTCACTGATGTCGAACTGCTGTGCAGGTCTTACTTCATTTTCGCAGACTTCTTTTATAAGATTTGACTGCAAAACATCATAGCTGTGATCCTTGGGAAGCAAGCTCTTGATCTCACAGGCAGAATTCTTCAATTCATCTATGGTCACACAGATGTGTTTCCTTTTGCTCTTCGGTTCGTACGAACGAGCCGGTATTTCTCCAATCTTCGGTATTGTTACCTCGACCGGCGGTGTGTCGCTGCCCTTGATATAGTAGCTGTAGGTTCCGTCAGACGCAATTCTCGCCGCTTGTCTCTCTTCGTGATAAGCCTTGATATATGAAATATAAGTATCCGCACGATTGGGTTCGATCGCTGTGTCGTTATTCCTGCTAAGCTTTAAAACGGTTTTATCATTGGTCGTCACCTCTGTGATATTATAAAGACGATATGCTTCGTCGATTTCACGATAGCTTTCCAAAAGGCGGAGCCAGTTCTGCTTGGAACTGCATTGCTTCAGACAGATATGAGCTTTTTGTAAGAATGCTGTCTCCCGAGCGTCGTTTATTCTTCCGATCAGAGAATAATTTTGAAGCAGCAGAAACGCTTTTGAAAGGTCGCCCTCGGGTGCGCAAAGCTCCATAACGGCAAGCGTCATCTCGGTTTGAACCATTTTATTGATATCAATGCCATTCGCATACGCTTTCAATGTGCCCTTTATTCTGTCAAGCTCGGTCTTCATTATATCGCCTCCTTTATCTTTTGATACAGCTCTTTGTCAGTCATAAATAAAACGCCGGGCTGTAAAGCGTCTTTGCAGATATCACAATACGCAGGATTCTCTGCTTTGCGTTCGTGCGGAACAACATAAATATGCTCGTCCGCCTGTTCGGAAGTAAAACTCCCGTCGTTTTTTATCTGCGACGCAAGGTTATAGGGATTTAGATGTGTCTTGGCATCTATCGCCCAGACGCTCCCATCGGGCAGTATTATCTTTATATCATATTTATCGTGCTCCGGCCAAAGCTCGGTCTCGCACCCAAGCTTTTCCGCCTCATTGCGTATTTTGATCTCTATTTTTCCTGGTATACACATATAGCGCATCACGCCGTGGACGAGCCTTTTCTCATAAGAGCTGTCGATCCTTTCGAACTGATCGCGTGTTCGGTGAGTACGGCTGCATGAGTTGTTGCAGCATACCGATCTTTTCCCGATAAAACGCATAGTCCAGCCGCATTCGGGACATTTATAGCTGTCCTGCGGGATATCTTCGTATGCAGCGTTGAACACACTTTGTATTTCGGGAGAATTATGTGCGATCTTGAAGCGGCGTATATCGCGCTCCGAACACAGCGGGTGCAGGACAATAAATTCCCTCACCGCCGTATACTCTTCGGCGGACAGCTCGCGCATTTTACGATAAGCATTCTCCTGAGTCAATGCGTTGAAAAAATCGCTCTCCGTAGTCGCGCAAAGCACGGCACACTCATCGGTAATATCGAATACATTTCCGTCGTAAATCTCCGCAAGCGCCCCCGTATTAAACAGCGGATATTTTTTCAATTCGGCAGTAAACGCCGTATCCCACCTGACAAACCAAGATCTGACCGGACGTGCGGCAAACCTCTTCAAAAAAGCGTTCTCGTGAAGTTCGGAAAGGATATCAGCACGTCCGTTTTGTGCAGCCATAGCAGCCAGCTTGTTTATACCGTACATCAATTTCTCGCTATAAAAATATTTTTCAGGTCTTTGTGATTTTTCGTACAATCCTGCGGCAATAGCATAGATCATACTATCAAATTCTGATTCTTTCAATTTTCATACCTCCTGTAAAACAAAAAGCGCTTCCCGAAAAAATATCGGAAAGCGCATACATTCTTAACTGAATAAAATGCAAAGTCAACGCAGTCACTTCTATACAAGTTCTCCTTGGCTTTACATTGCATACTTTATGATATTTTTCGTGTACGCCTTTATTCTAACACACGTTCTCCTTCCTGTCAAGTAGAATTTTACATATTTAATTTTAATACAAAACACATCATATAGATCGCGTAAAAATCGAATATGTTCTCAGAATACAATTGACATTTTACTCAATATGTTGTATCATAAATCAACACTAATTTTTCGACGAAAAAGGTAAATGCAATGAATAAAAACGAGATCATTTTATACGAGACCTCCGACCACTCCGTGAAGCTCAACGTCAGCACAGACGGCAAGACTGTATGGCTGAACAGAGCGCAGCTTGCCGAGCTTTTCGGACGCGATATCAAAACCATTGGCAAGCACGTCAACAATGTACTGAAAGAGGAGCTTTCCGATGACAATTCAGTTGTCGCAAATTTTGCGACAACTGCCGCTGACGGCAAAACATATCAGGTCGAGTACTATAACCTCGACGTGATAATTTCGGTCGGGTATCGCGTTAAATCAAAGCGCGGCGTGGAATTCCGCAGGTGGGCGAACAGCGTTCTCAAAGATTACATAATCAAGGGCTATGCCGTGAATAATAAGCGTATAGATCAGATCGGAGAGGTCATACGCATTATGAAACGCGCGGAAAATCAGCTTGACGCAAAGCAGGTGCTGTCGGTCATCGAACGCTTCAACACGGCGCTCGATCTGCTTGACGCATACGATCATCAGACTATGCGGAAGCCGTCGGGCAGCAAGGCTGTTTATGTTTTAAATTACGACGAATGCCGCAGGGTAATTGATGAGATGAAATTTGCCTCGGGCAGCTCGCTTTTCGGCAACGAGAAGGACGATTCCTTCAAGGGCAGCATATCGAACATTTATCAGGAATTCGACGGCGTGGAACTATATCCGACGCTTGAAGAAAAGGCGGC
>ONIC01000132.1 GCA_900317815.1 uncultured Eubacteriales bacterium
ATAATGGTGGGAACTATAGGGCTCGAACCTATGACCCTCTGCTTGTAAGGCAGATGCTCTCCCAGCTGAGCTAAGCTCCCATTTTTTGCCGTCGCTCTCAGCGACTTTATTATAATACACCTTTTAAGACCTTTTGTCAAGACTTTTTTAAAAATTTCTTTATAAAAATTATGTTTTTTCGAAAAGAATACATTGCGGAGACTGTTTTTGCCCCCGCAATGCTTTTAGTTATCATACTGATCCGATCATTTCTTTACTACGATGTTCACGAGCTTGCCCTTGACGTAGATCTCCTTGACGATGTTCATTCCGTCGAGCGCAGCTGCTACCTTCTCGTCAGCCTTTGCCGCCGCAAGAGCAGCCGCCTGGTCTGCGTCTGCGGGAATGTTCAGGCGCGCCTTGATCTTGCCGTTGACCTGTACTGCGATCTCGACAGTCTCGTCAACGCACTTCGCCTCGTCGTATTCGGGCCACTTCGCCTCTGCGAGTATGCCGTCTCCGAGGCTGAGCTTGTCCCAGACCTCTTCGGTAACATGAGGCGCAAACGGATTGAGAAGGATCGCAAAGATCCTAAGCTCGCCCCTTGTGATGCCCTTTGATTTGAACACGTTGTAGAGCGACATAAGAGCTGCGATAGCCGTATTGAATTTCAGCGTCTCGATATCCTCGCCGACCTTCTTGATCGTCTTGTGGATATCGCTCTCGACCTCCGCTCTGATCTCATCGCTGTCGATAACGCTCTCGGAAAGGTTGTAAAATCTCTCTACGAGGTTGCGGCAGCCGCGTATACCCTTCGGATCCCACGGCGCTGCTTTTTCGAAGTCGCCGATGAACATCTCATACAGTCTGAGCGTGTCGGCGCCGTATTCATCTACTACGTCGTCGGGGTTTACTACGTTGCCTCTCGACTTACTCATCTTTACGCCGCCTTCGCCCAGGATCATACCGTGGCTCGTGCGCTTTGCGTAAGGCTCGGAAGTCGGAACAACGCCGATATCATAAAGAAATTTGTGCCAGAAACGGCTGTAGAGCAGGTGAAGAGTCGTGTGCTCCATACCGCCGTTGTACCAGTCAATCGGGGACCAATATTCGAGGGCTTCCTTCGATGCGAGAGCCTTGTCGTTGTGCGGATCCATATAGCGCAGGAAGTACCAGGAGGAACCTGCCCACTGAGGCATGGTGTCGGTCTCGCGCTTTGCGTCGCCGCCGCACTTCGGGCACTTGACATTGACCCACTCCGTCATATTGGCAAGCGGGGATTCGCCCGTATCTGTCGGCTCGTAGGATTCTACCATAGGCAGTTCGAGCGGAAGCTCCGATTCGTCGAGCGGAACATAACCGCAGCAGGGACAGCAGATGATCGGGATAGGCTCGCCCCAGTAACGCTGACGGGAGAATACCCAGTCGCGCAGCTTGAAGTTCACCTTCTCGCGACCCTTGCCGTTTTCGGTCAGCCACTGCTTGATCTTTACTTTTGCTTCCTCAACGGAAAGTCCGTCAAGCATACCGCTGTTGACCATAATGCCCGTAGCACAGTCCGTGAAGGCTTCCTCCTGAACGTTGCCGCCCTTTACTACTTCGATGATCGGCAGGTCGAACTTCTTTGCAAATTCCCAGTCTCTCGTATCGTGAGCGGGGACTGCCATAATTGCGCCCGTACCGTATGATACGAGAACGTAGTCGGAAATAAAGATCGGGATCTCCGTATCGTTTACGGGATTGACGGCGCGAACGCCCTTGATGAGTACGCCCGTCTTGTCCTTTGCCATCTCCGTGCGCTCGAAGTCGGACTTCTTAGCCGCCTCAGCCTGATAAGCTCTTACCTCGTCGAGGTTCTCGATCTTGTCAGCCCACTTGTCGATAAGCGGGTGTTCGGGAGATACTACCATATATGTTGCGCCGAAGAGAGTATCGGGGCGCGTTGTATAAACTGTGAGCGTGTCGCCCGTCGTTGCGGTAAAATCTACCTCTGCGCCTGTCGAGCGGCCGATCCAGTTTCTCTGCTGGAGCTTTACTCTCGTGGGATAATCAACGAGATCAAGATCGTCTGCAAGGCGCTCTGCGTACTCCGTGATCTTGAGCATCCACTGCGACTTTACACGTCTTACGACCTCGCTGCCGCAGCGCTCGCACACGCCGTTTACGACCTCCTCGTTTGCAAGCACGCACTTGCACGAAGTACACCAGTTTACGGACATTTCCTTCTTGTACGCAAGACCCTTCTTGAAAAGCTGTAAAAAGATCCACTGTGTCCACTTGAAGTAAGCGGGATCGGTCGTGTTTATCTCACGGCTCCAGTCAAACGAGATACCGAGCGACTTTATCTGCTTTTTGAAGCGCGCGATATTGTTCTTTGTCACCTCTGCAGGGTGAATGTGATTTTTGATAGCGTAGTTCTCGGTAGGAAGTCCGAAGGCGTCCCAGCCGATCGGGTAAAGCACATTGTAACCCTGGAGTCTGCGCTTTCTTGCAACCGTGTCAAGCGCCGTATACGGTCTCGGGTGACCGACGTGAAGACCCTGTCCCGAGGGGTAAGGGAACTCGATCAGCGCATAGAACTTCTCCTTGTCGGAGTTTTCTTCTGCGTGGAAAACGCCCTTCTCCTCCCATATATCCTGCCATTTTTTCTCAACTGATTTATGATCGTATTTCAATCGTAAGACCTCCTGTATTCGATTCCCGCTGTAGATAAGGCGGTATCAGTTTTCCGTTATGATATCGGAGATGTCGATCGCCTCTCCGTCTGCCCACATCTTGTCAAGGTCGTAATATTCCCTTGCCTCCTCGGAGAAAACGTGAACGATAACGTCTACGTAATCGAGAAGTATCCAGGTGTCGTTTTTATGACCCTCGATGTGGCTGACCGACTCGCCCGCTTCTTTAAGGCGGAACTCTACCTCATCGGCAAGAGCCTTGACCTGAGTCGAGCTGTAGCCCGTTGCGATAACGAAATAATCCGCAATTACGGACAGTCCGTCTACCTTTATCACTTTTATCTGCGCGCCCTTCTTGCTGTCGATCGCCTTTGCGGCGAGCTTTGCTGTTTCCAGACTCGTCATTGAATCACTTCCTGTCGTTTCAGATTTCGTATTTGTATATTTTATATCAACTTGATTTTACTATAAAACCAAGAATAAAGCAAGAACATTTTTGAGGACAAGCGTCCGCAGGCAATTCCGCTGTTACGTCTCTCAAGTCGAAAATGCAGTGCCGGTTCACTATTCGCTAAATTACGTGGCTTTGATAATTCCGAATTACGAAGTGCGCAGCTGCAAAACTACTTCATTATAGCACTCCAGCGCATTCGGATCTATCGCCGCATTCTTCAGCGCAAGCTCCGATATACTGAACGCAAGTCCGTAGCGCATAGCTTCTTCAAGGCTCTTGTCGGCAAGCGCCCTCATCACCTCTACGTCATCGTAATTGCGCTCGGCGCTCGTGAAATCTGCGATGAAGATACACTTTTCGAGCACGCTCATTCCTGCGCGCCCCGATGTATGGTAACGGATAGCGTTTATAACGTCCTCGTCAGTGATACCCATAACGTCACGGACAAATACAGACCCCGAGATCGCGTGCCACAGCTTCGGGCTTGAGCGTTCGAGAGCTGTCAGAGGGACCTCGTGTTCGTCCATAAACTCTAGCTGAGCCGACTGCGGCGTCTCCTTCGTTACATCGTGAAGTATCCCCGCCAGACGTGCCTTTTCCTCGTCCGCTCCGTACTTTTTTGCAAGACGGACAGCCTCCTCGGAGACATTGCATGAATGGATAAAGCGCTTCTCGCCCATTCTTGACCGCAGCACCTTTTTAAATCTGTCGTAGTTTATCTCTGAAATGTTCATATAGAGATAATTTGCGTAGATATACTTTGCAACGTCGCCGCAGACGAGCTTTGAAATACTCTTGTCGTCTTTTATATTCTGTCTTACCGCAGTACTCGAAATATCTATCAGCTTCATATCGAGCACACACGTCTGCGCTCCCATCGCCTTGTATTTCTCGGCATATTCCGATAAAACGGTGATATCATCGTCATTTCTCGGAACGGTACACAGCACCGCCTTTTTAAATATCTCCTCGGGCTGCTTCCATTCGAGCAGCGTCGTGAACATATCTGCTCCCATTATCAGGTAAAGCTCGCTGTCGGGATAGAGCCGTTCAAGCTCGCACAGCGTGTCTATCGTGTAGCTTTTTCCGCTTCTATTAAGTTCGATATCGCACGCCTCGGACTTCTTGATATTCTTTGCGGCAAGCCTGCACATTTCAAGACGGTGTTTTCCGTCAACGACTCCGCTGTCCGATTTGTGAGGCGCAGAGGCAGTCGGGATAAAAAGCAGCTTGTCGAGCTTGAGCTTCTTTACAAACATCGACGCAATAGCCGTATGCGCATTGTGTATAGGGTTAAAACTGCCGCCGTACATAGCGATCCTGCGAACTTTTTTCAAAACGAAACACCCCTTCTTAAATAGTGTGGAGTTGAGAGCCTATGGCGCAGTAATGAATAGTGAAAAGTGAATAATGAATAATGAATAATATCGGTAAGGCTGCGCCTTTTGATTTTATATTTTCATTTTTCACTGCGCACCTTAGGCGCATAACAGTGTGGCGTTTGGAGTATAGTTTACGATATGCAATAGCTTTCGCCGTGTCTCAGACTAACGCATTTCCATATAAAATATAAAACAGGAGCGTAAGCGACTCCGACATTATTCACTTTTCAGTTTACATTTTTCACTGCGCACCTTAGGCGCATACTCCACGTTCCACGTTATTTTTTCCTGGATTTGGGCAGCTCGATCTTCGGCTCCTTTTCGTTGCGCTTGTAAAGCACGAACTTTGTGCCGATGACCTGAACGACATCAGCCTTGACAGCCTCTGCGATCATTTCGGCAGCCTCTCTCGGTGACAGCTCGCACGTTTCGAGCACTCTGCCCTTGATAAGTTCTCTTGCCTTGAGCGCGTCGAGCGCCTGCTTCTCTATCTGTTCGCTCATGCCGCCCTTGCCGACCATGAGTATAGTATCTATTCCGTTTGCAAGCGAGCGCAGGTACGCGCGCTGTTTTGATGTAAGCATATTATTCTCCCTTATAGTGTTTTTTAAGCTCCCTTTCGAGTATTCTGAGAGCGTTCCCCCTGTGGCTGATACCGTCCTTTTCCTCTGCGGAAAGCTCGGCAAACGACCTGCCGTCGCCTGTCATAAATACGGGATCGTAGCCGAAGCCGCCCTCACCGATCGGAGCAGTTCCTATAACGCCGTCACATCTGCCCTGCGCCGTTATCACCGTGTCCTTATCAATGATACAGCAGATCGAGCAAACGAAGTGAGCCGTTCTCTTTTCAAAGGGAACGTCCTTCATATTTTCAAGCAGCTTTGCGATCCTGTCGGAATCGTCTGCGCCCTCGCCCGCATATCTTGCGGAGTAAACTCCCGGTGCGCCGCCAAGCGCGTCAACGCAAAGTCCCGAGTCGTCCGCAACGGCGGGCATACCCGTTTTTTCAAATGCAGCTTTCGCCTTGATAAGCGCATTTTCGGCAAATGTTTCGCCCGTTTCCTCAACATCGTCAAGGAAGATGCCCTTGCTCTTTGCCGTCACGGCGCAGATGCCGAGCGGATTTAAGATCCTGTCAAGTTCCTTTATTTTCTTTTGGTTATTGGACGCAATGATAAACTCAGTCATTCTTGTCCACCTCAAAAAGAGCCTTTGCGAAGTCATCGGGTTCGAACGGCTGGAGATCGTCGATCTGCTCGCCCACTCCGATATACTTCACGGGAACGTCAAGCTCCTCCTTGATAGAGAGAACGATACCGCCCTTTGCAGTGCCGTCGAGCTTTGTCAGCACGATACCCGTAATATCGGCTGCTTTCTTGAATTCACGCGCCTGATTGACGGCGTTCTGACCCGTCGTAGCATCGAGCACGAGCAGTACCTCCTTGTCTGCATCGGGAAGCTCACGGTCGATGATCCTGTTGATCTTTGCAAGCTCGTCCATGAGGTGCTTTTTGTTATGCAGTCTGCCCGCCGTATCTACGAGGATAACGTCGGTACCTCTCGCCTTGCCCGCCTGTATCGAATCGAATACAACTGCCGCAGGATCGGAGCCTTCCTTCTGCTTTACGATATCGACACGGCTTCTCTGTGCCCAGATATCGAGCTGTTCGACAGCTGCCGCCCTGAACGTGTCCGCAGCGGAGAGCAGCACTTTTTTGCCGTCTCTGCGAAGCGAATCAGCCAGCTTTCCGATAGTCGTTGTCTTTCCGACGCCGTTGACGCCGATAACAAGAACGATAGACGGCTTTGTCGAGATATTGAGCGTCTGACCGCCCCTGAGCATTTCCGAAACTGTCTGTTCAAGGAGCCTGTGTACCTCCTTGGGATCGGTCACGCCCTCTTTCTTGACGCGCGCTCTCAGTTCCTCGCAGATTTTCTCCGAGGTCACGACTCCCACGTCGCCCATGATAAGAAGTTCTTCAAGCTCCTCAAAAAGTTCCTCGTCGATCTTCGTAAACGATTTGAGCATCGAATCTATCTGACCGACAACATTATCTCTGGTCTTTTTCAGACCCTCTTTGATCTTTGCAAACAAGCCCATTTTGCTTCCCCCTTCATTTTTTTAATAACGCGATGAAAGATTATGCTTTACAAAAGCTTTCGCCGCGTCCCGAACTTACTTTTTTATGTAAGCGGCTACTTAAGTCTCGTAAAGCCCGCAGCGACTTCCGTGGAGTGAAGCTCCAGCAGCTTTGATACGCCCTCGTCCTGCATCGTTACTCCGTAGAGTACGTCCGCCTCCTCCATCGTGCCTCGCCTGTGAGTGATGAGGATAAACTGCGTGCTGTCGTTTATGCTGCGCATATATCTTGCGAAGCGATCGACATTCACCTCGTCGAGCGCCGCCTCGATCTCGTCCATTACGCAGAACGGAGCGGGGCTGACCTTCATTATCGCAAAGTACAGCGCAATCGCCACGAGTGCCCTCTCGCCGCCCGACAGCGACTCCAGATGCGCTACGATCTTTCCGGGCGGGTGACAGTTGATATCTATTCCGCTGCCAAGGATATCCTCCTCGTTTGTCAGCGACAGTGATGCGTCTCCGCCGCCGAACAGCTCCTTGAACGTCTGCCCGAAATTCTTGTTTATGAGAGCGAACCTCTCGACAAAGATCTCCTTCATCTGCTTGGTCAGCTCCGAGATAAGCGAGGTTATCTCCTTCTTCGACCGCTCTACGTCACCGACCTGAACCTTCAGGAATTCGTATCTTTCCGACACTTCCTTGTACTCCTCGATCGCCGCAACATTTACGGAGCCGAGCGATTTTATCTTCGATTTAAGCTCCGAGAGCCGTTTCTGAGCGGCGGTAAGCGTCTCGATGACAGCCGCCCTCTGCTGAGCCGTCTTGACTGTCAGCTCGTACTCGTCCCACAGCTTTCTGATGATGTCGTCATACTGTTTTCCGAGGTTCTCCCTGCGCTCCTCCAGACGTGACAGCTCTCTTGCGATATTCTCCTTTTCGTCCGACTTCTCACGTTCCGTTTTTCTGAGAGAAGCGTCGCGCTTTTCAAGCTGCGCGCGCTGAGCGGAAAGGTCTGCAAGCTTTTCGTTGTTAGCCGCCGTAAGTCTTCTCTTTTCCGACTTTTCGGCGTTATATTCACCGATGAACTTTTCGATCCTCGCCTTGTTCTTTTTCTCGTCCTCTATCCGATCAAGAAGCAGCTGCCGCTTTTCCTCGTAACCGCTCTCGTTGAGCCTTGCCGCTTCTATCTCGGCGTTTATCGACTCGATATCCTTCGTGATGCCGAGCATTTTAAGACGTATCTCCGACAGCGACTTTGTAAGCGTTTCCCGCTTCTGTGTCTGCTCTGCGATCCTGCTCGATATCCCGTCTGCGTCACGCTGAGCGTCGGCGATCCTGCCCTCAAGCTCCCATGCTTGCTCCTCCGCTTCACGGCATTTTACCTCAGCAGCAGAGATCCTCTCGTCTATCGTCTTCTTCTCGGTTTCAAGCTCGCTCACAGCGTCCTTAAAGAGCCTTATCTGCCCCTCGTTCGTGCGAAAGGCGCTCTCTGCGCCGAGCTTTTCCTCGTTTACGGTTTCGAGCATAGCCTGAGTCTCTTTGAGCTTCGCCTGAGCTTTGCCGCATTTTGACTGTGCGTCGGTGTACGCCCTGCGCTTTTCCTCGATCTCTCCCTGCATCTTTTTCAGCAGCTCCCGATCACGCTCGATCTCGCCTATCCTGCTGAGAAGTCCCGATTTCCTGCCGAGCGATCCGCCCGTCAGAGAACCGCCTGCATTGACGACCTGACCGTCAAGAGTAACTATCCTGAAGCGGTAGCCGTAGCGCTTTGCAATAGATACTGCGCAGTCGAGATCCTCCGCAATGCATATCCTGCCGAGCAGGGATCTGAGTATATTTTTGTATTTTTCATCGCAGTCGCAAAGTCTGCTTGCGATGCCGATAAAGCCCACACATTCCTCAAGGCCTTTTTCGTCAAGCTCTCTGCCCTTTATCGTCGTGATCGGCAGAAATGTTGCGCGTCCGCCGTCACGTCTTTTCAGAAATGCGATAGCCTTCTTGGCGTCGCTTTCGTTCTCCGTAACGATATTCTGAGCCGCAGCTCCGAGAGCCGTTTCTATTGCGGGCGCATATTCTGCGGGCACCGTTATGACTCTTGAAACGGGGCCGTGTATTCCCGAAAGGGCGCCGTTTCTCGACTCCTTGACAATGAGCTTTACGCTCTGTGAAAAGCCGTCGAGGCTGCGCTCCAGCTCCTCCAGGTATTCCTTCCTTCTCGTTACGTTCTTTATTTCAAGAGAGAGCTGTTCGCCCTCCTCCTTTATCTCGTCACGCTTTTTGCTCGCATTGGACAGCAGCAGTTCGCAGCCGCCTATCGAATTTGAAAGCTCCGCAGCTCTGCGCCGAGCCTCCCCGAGCGCTTCTTCAAGTTCCGAGTGCTCCCGTAAGAGTTTTGAAAGCTCTTCATTTTTCTCCGTGAGCGACTCCGATGATGCGTCTTTTCTCGAGCGCAGCTCCGTGACCGTCTCTCTGCCCGAAGCAAGCGATGCGCGGGCGTTCGCAAGTTCGATATTGAGTTTTGACAGACCCGTGTTGTACTTGTTCAGAAGCTCGCTGCTCCTGCCGTCGTTCTCGATAAGCTCCGACAGTTCGAGCGTCGTATCGTTGAAGCGTTTGTTTTCCTGCTCGTGCTGTGATCTGAGCGTTGAGAGCAATTCCTGCTTCTTTTCGATTCCTGCGGCGTTCGACTGCTTTTCACGGTCGAGCATTTCAAGCTCCCCGCCAAGTCTTTTGACCGCCTCGAGCGAGTGACTTATATTGTTTTCCTCAACGGAAATCTTCGCGCGGATATCGGCTATCTGTGCCTCTATCTCGCTGTTTATCCTGCGTACATCGTCCATCTTTGCGGAGAATTCGCCCTTTGCGGCGTAGTTGTCCTCCGTCTCCTTTGCGATGTCCTCAAGCGCCTTTATCGAGGCTTCGTGCTGGGCTTGCGCTACTGCTATCTTATCCTCCTGTTCACGAAGCTGCTTGCTCGATCTCTCGATAGTGTTGAGCCAAATCGCGATCTCAAGCCCTTCCTTTTCCTTCGCATATTCAAGGTACGCCTTAGCCTTCTCCGCCTGTCTGCTGAGAGGGCCTACACGTTCTTCAAGCTCCGACAGTATATCACGCAGTCTCAGCAGGTTTTCCTCTGTCTGTGAGAGCTTGCGCTCCGCCTCCGTCTTTCTGTAGCGGAAACGTGAGATACCCGATGCCTCCTCGAAGATCTCACGTCTGTCCTCGCTTTTCGAAGCGACGATGCTGTCTATCTTTCCCTGACTTATCATCGAGTATCCGTCACGTCCGAGTCCGGTATCCATAAACAGCTCATGGATATCCTTCAGTCTGACGCTCGCCTTGTTGATGAGATAGTCGCTGTCTCCCGAGCGGTAGTAGCGGCGCGTCACAGCAACGCTGTCGCCGTCAAAAGCAAGCGTTCTGTCCTTGTTGTCGATCGTCAGAGTTACCTCGGCATAGCCTACCTTTTTTCTGTTGTCGGTACCGTTGAAAACAACGTCCTCCATTTTCGAGCAGCGCAGCGCCTTTGCGCTCTGTTCGCCGAGCACCCAGCGGATAGCGTCGCTGATGTTGCTCTTGCCCGAGCCGTTCGGTCCGACGACCGCCGTTATTCCCTTGTCAAATTCGAGCTTCGTCTTGTCGGGAAACGTCTTGAAGCCCTGTATTTCAAGTGATCTGAGAAGCATTATTCCTTTTCTTCCTTACCGAAGCGATGATCGGGGTCATTTCCCGTTCACAGCAGTTATTTTAAGTTGCAGCGGCGCAATACCGCTGTCGGTTCTTACGCGGACGTTTATGCCGCGTTTTTTGAGTATCTCTATGTTCGCTCTTTTTTGTCCCGTGAATTTCGACACGCACGACGGGTGAACGTACACCTCGGCGCTGCCGCCGTTTTCAAGTTCTGTGTCCTTTATCTCTTTATAAAATCTGCCGAGCATTATCCTGCTCTCGCACAGCTCGCGGAATGCGGGGTGATAATTGCCGCACTCCATACTGCCTATAAGCTCCTCGCTGTAATGAAGTCCCAGTCGGATTACCTCTATGTTATTCTGCTCAAACATCTCAAGCAGCAGAGCACACAGGTCAACCGACTCTTCGAGTGTCGGCGGCGTATATTCACCGTTTTTATAAAGCTGACCGAGCAGCGTATTTTTAAGCGTCACGGTAGGATATATCCTGACGGTATCGGGGGCAAGCGCAATGATCCTCTCGGCCGTGTATATATCACGCTCCCTCGAACTTTTGTAAAGCCCCGTCATCATTTGCAGTCCGAGCGAAAAGCCGCCCGCTTTTATCATTTCCGACGCTTTTTCGGCGTCAAGGCTTGTGTGTCCCCGAAGATTGGCTTTCAGCACCTCGTCGCACATACTCTGAGCGCCAAGCTCGATCGACGTCACGCCGTATTTCTTCAATACCGAGAGAACGTCCTCGTCTATGCAGTCGGGGCGTGTTGAGATCCTGATGCCGCTGACCGCACCATTTGATACATAACCGTGAGCTGCCTTCAGCAGCGAGATCATATATTCACGGTCGATCGCCGTAAAGCTGCCGCCGAAAAATGCTATCTCGAAATCATACTTTCTTCCGTTCGACAGAGCCGTCCTGACCGCCGCATGAACATCGTCGGCGCTCGGCTGTCTGTTCCTGCCCGTGATACTTCTCTGATCGCAGAACGAGCACTGATGAGGGCAGCCGTTATGCGGTACGAACAGCGCAATATTGCCCTTCTTTATACCGGCATTATTCATATACTCGCCCCCTTCTTTTTAGTGTGGAATGTGGTGTGTGGTAAAGTGTGGAGTGTGGAGCCGCGCTGAGCTGAGCAGCTATCGTTTATATAACATTTAACCCCGCGCCTCAGACTTACGCATTTCAATATGACAATATAAATCATGAGCGAAGCGACTCCGAAATTATTCACTTTTCATTTCTCACTATTCACTATGCGCCTTCGGCTCATCACTTTAAGGAGACACTGATTAAAGCGAGTGCTCATATTGTGCCGTCAGATTTTCAGGCAGATTGCACGAAACGACCGCAGGAACACTGCCGTATTTCAAGGGCGTTGAGTGCAATATGACGGTGCGGGTCTCCGGTGGAGACCTCTGCGAAGCAGAAGCACCGACCGAGGCGGCAGCCGAGACTAAAGAT
>ONIC01000048.1 GCA_900317815.1 uncultured Eubacteriales bacterium
AGATCTTCCTCACGGTTTATGTATTCGTGATCGTTCAGTGTTTTTGCCGAAGCTTGTTGTAGAATACGAGCTGGAAGGCGGCAGCCTTATAAAACTTGATTGGCGCGGTACCGATTTCAGTATATCAAGACAAATAATAAAACCGTTACTGCGGCAATGCAGAGATTCATTGAAATGGTCTCTTAAAACAATTCTTCACGGTTTGACGTAACTACATTAACGTATACAAAAATACCCGATATCCAAAGATATCGGGTATTGATCTTTTATTGAACCGAGTGTCATTAAAGGCTGATGTAATAATCCATACCGTAGTTGCTGCCGAAGTAGTTAGCCCAGTACTCTGTGCCGTTTACCTGATAGCAGATAGCATACTCGAAATTGTCGTAGTCTGCATAGCTCTTGATATCGCTGATGTTGATATTCGTCATCCAGATCTCTGTGCCGTCGCTGTTTGTAGCGCTGTAGCCGAGAGCCTTGTCGTTGTATGTGTTCCAGCCGTCCGTAGTGTATCTTACGAATACATTCTTATTGTATGCGTAGTTCTGAAGAACAGCGCTTATCTGATACTCGGTGTGGTTGTAAGAGTAGAAATCTCTCTTAGCAGCTACGGGAGCTGTACCAAGTTTCGCACCTGTGTAGTCGCTGCCATTGTTGTTATCCCAGTATGTCACTCCGTCTGCTACATACTTGATCGCGTACTTGCAGCCCAGTGTGGAGAAGTTTGCCTTCCAGATCTTGGAGCCGTCGCCGAGCGTTGTTACGTACTCAGCTTCCGCGTCACGCCAGCCGGAAGCTATATTAGCGTAGTAATGAACAAAAACTTCCTGGTCGTTTGCGTTATCCTTCGTCTGTACGAAGACTTCGTATGTCTCCGAGCCCCAGTGCGAGAACGTTACGTCTGAATAGTAAAGGCTTACCTTGTTTGTCTCTGCGCTTGCAGTAGTAGCGTCTGCAATGCAGAACATACCAATAAACATTGCAATTGTGAGAAGCATTGCTGCGGCTCTGTTTGTTTTACGAGTAGTATTCATTTTGTTATCCTCCGTTATTTTTTAGGATCTATAAAGCTGTGCGCTAAAGTGGTCATTTGAGATCTTATGTACCGTTCCTTGGTGCCTGTTTATAGTAACAGATGTATAACAAAAAATCAAGCGTTTTTAATCAACTTTTTGAATTTCCATTTATTAGGCAATATGCACTATAGATGATCGGTGTTTATGTGAAAAACAACAATACATAAAATGCGTTTCAACATGAGATATTCACATTTCGGTTGATCGCGGGTGATCGTCTTATTGATAAGGCAGTTCTTCCGTTATCACTCATGAGCTTAGTTCTTTTATGATTCAACCACATTACCAAGATACATTATCTCCTGATGAAAATCATAATATCCCATTGCTACCAAGTGACGCACCTTATCATCATCAATGTAAATTATCTTTTCCTCACCGATATCACCCTGACCTGTCCACGATACGACCTTCCAACGATCGGTATTAAGCTCAGTCCAGTCACACTCTCGGTAACGAGAGAAAGCCTCAAGGCTTTTATCCGTCGATGACGGATGATATTTTTTATAAAGCTCGGAATATAGTGTAACATCGGTAACAAGTACCCTTATCCAAGCACTGAACTTATCTTTTGCAATAACCTTTTCGATCCTGCACCTAACGATTGCAGAAATGTTAATGTCATCTGGAGAGTATTCGAAACCATCTAAATATGCAATTGCAGGAACAAAATTGATATTCACATTGTTCCCGATCATTTCATCAAACGGCTTTGCGACTTTGATCGAATACATCATGCCTGTTTTCGGAAGCGTTTTTTTTCGCAGAAATATGTCTTGATCGAGTGGCGGTACGTTCTCATCGAAATCAGACCATTCCGCACACCGTTACGCCCAATCCACAAAGCCTTCATACACGCTGCGATCCGGTTCAGCATACTCCTTGCAGGCTTTGCATTTAAAATGTATTCGTTCGCTATCAGTCATTCCATTCAACCTCCATGTCCGTTAGTCTGCTGTTTACTGTTTCTATATCAGGATACCATTCATCATACCCTTCGGCAGTTTTGTCTTCAAAATCCTTTGAGTAAAGAATATAATAACCGCCTGAATCTTCGTCAGATAATGCTTTGACGTAGAAACTCTTCATGTCGCCGCTTGTTATATAACCTGTTCGTGAGATTTGCAGTTCAGCATTGAATGTCCACATATTTTACCATCTCCATTCAGTAAACCTATTCTATTATAGGCTAATTGTTAGATGCTGCGCTGCTGAAAAAATTCGCCAAGCCTCCTGCGTACAATCCCTCTTTAAAGTCAAAATACTTATATACGTAAATCGAGCCGTCGGATTTGAGAACATAAAAATCCCCTCTACCGTTCTCAGCAAAGACAAAATCATCATTTCCACGATCGTGAAGAGGGCTGGTTTGTTCCTTTATATGTGCAAGTGAATAAACGATTGGTTTTATCACTTCGGCTTTTCCATTTATAATTTCGATCTCGTCTATTTCATTACTGACTTTCAGAATATCCAAAAGCTCTTTTGGCAGGTACTTTTTGCTTTGATGTATTGTGATTTAGTCAAAGGCGAATGCAGTCTGCAAGTGTCGCCGTATTTGTCTTTTATTAAACTGATAATATCCAAAGCTGCAACTCCTTTTTCAAAACCAATACTCATTCATCTTTTTCAAAAATTCCTTTGTTATCGGGTAGCCGCTGCTTTCGCCGATAACAGAATCTACGCAGCAATAAGTGCAAAGAGCCGTATTCTCCCGATCAAGCCACATTTTTATTTCCTTCGGAGTGAATATCTCCAGACAATAAAAGCAGCCGCACACCGCATCGTTTTTAAGTTGCTCCTTGTTTCCGGTGCAATACTTGTGTGATTCTATGTAGTCCGACATGTTATCACCTTCCCATCATCGTTGGGTCTGCGCCAAACCATGTATGTATCTCATTTTCATCA
>ONIC01000072.1 GCA_900317815.1 uncultured Eubacteriales bacterium
CGTTTGAGTCGAATTTCATCTGGCTTACAAGCAGCTCGGATGAGGGCTGCTCGACACCGCACATCGTCAAGCTCAGCGACGAGCAGTTCATAGTAATGTGGACGAGATACGATACGAAATCTGTTTACGACAGCGAGTGGGACTACTATTACGACGAAACGCAATACACGCTCTGCACAGCGACTGTCGACGGCAGCGGCAGAGTAGTTTCCCGCAGAACTTATGAGGATATGCCGCTCTCTGACTGCGCTCCGATCTGTGCCTCTGACGGCTCGGTGAAGTGGTACGTCACAAACTACGACTCCCTGAAATTCTACTCGATAAACCCGTTTACAGCTCAGACGGGCACTATAGGCGATCTCGATCTTGACGGTGAGATCACCTCCGCCGACGCACTCTCCGTTCTCCGCTGCAGCGTAGGCGCAGAATCCTTCGACGACTATCAGGCGCAGCTTGCCGACATCGACGAAGACGGCAGCGTAACGTCAGCCGACGCACTCGAGATACTGCGGTACTCGGTTAATCTTGCCGCAAGCGAGAGGATTGGCAAGGCGATTTCGTAAGCGTGGGGAATTGCGACAGTTCCTTGTTTTTTGTCTGGTTCTATTATTGTTCTGTTTTCTGAAAAAACGTGTTTTTGAGCATTGAACAATTTACCGTCAAACCCCATTAACGACCTCACTAAGGTCAACCAAAACGATATTTTCCTCACTTTCGGCAGCTGCGGTGAGGTTATCGTCAAAGCCGCTTTCGGAGAAAAGATAGTAGTAAAATTCCGATTTTTCCTGATAAAATAATGATGCGAGTGAAAGCAAGGAGTGTTTAAAAAGCTTTTACTGTTTTTCTATTCCCGACCTTTCTTGTTGTATATTCACAAAAAAGAGACCTGCTTATAGTGCAATGCTCCAAACTTGTAATTATTGTATTGACAAGTTTAATGCTGCGTGTTATACTTTGATCAGAAAGCTGAAATAATTATTATTACAGCTTTACAGAACGAGCATTTTATAGTATTATCAGGAGGTATTCATTATGAAAATCGCAGTTGTATGTGCAAATGGCAAGGCAGGACAGCTTATCGTTAAGGAAGCAATGAACAGAGGTCTTGATGTGACCGCAGTTGTTAAAGGCGAGAACAGGTCCGCTGCCGAAAAGGCTATCGTAAAGGATCTGTTCGACCTGACCGCAGATGATGTAAAGGACTTTGATGTTGTTGTTGACGCATTTGGTGCGTGGGCGCCGGAGGTTCTTCCCCAGCACTCAACTTCTCTGAAGCACCTGTGCGATATTCTTTCCGGAACCGACACAAGACTTCTCGTTGTAGGCGGTGCAGGCAGTCTGTATGTAAACGCAGAGCATACCGCCTGCGTTTCTGACGGTGCTGATTTTCCCGAAGTGTTCAAGCCGCTGGCTTCTGCTATGGCAAAGGCTCTGGGCGAACTCCGTCAGAGAAATGACGTAAAATGGACATACATCAGCCCCGCCGGAGATTTTCAGGCTGACGGCGAGCGCAGCGGCAAGTATATCCTCGCGGGCGAGGAGCTTACCCTCAATTCTAAGGGCGAGAGCATTATCAGCTATGCTGATTACGCTATTGCTATGATTGACGAAGCAACAAAGGGCGATCATATCCGGCAGCGCATCAGTGTGGTAAGAGAATAAAAGAGAGATGATCTATCTATGCAGATGACAAGTAAATTTACAACGGCAGTTCATATCATCACCTGTATCGATGTTTTCGGTGAACAGATGAGAGTGACGAGTGACTTCCTTTCGGGCAGCACGGGCGTGAATGCCGTTATCATACGAAATGTGCTTGCACAGCTCAAAGGTGCAGGCATAGTGAACACCCGTCAGGGCAGCGGCGGCGCACACCTTGCCAAACCCCTGAACGAGATCACGCTGTATGATGTTTACAGGGCTGTCGAATGCGTAGACAGCGACGAGGGGCTTTTCCATTTTCACGAGAACCCGAACGCTAAGTGTCCCGTTGGGCGCAATATCCACAAGGTTATGGACGGCAGACTTTCCGCTGTACAGGCGGCAATGGAAAATGAGCTGAAAGCGACTGCCCTTGCCGATATCGTAAACGATACAAAAAAACTCATTTCGGAAGAATAATGAAAGAGTGTGCGGACGCAATGTCGGCACACTCTTTGTGCAAGGAGCGATATAATATGACCGTAAAGGAATATCTGGAATATATCGTACAGCAGATTCATTCGGTAGTTGTCGCAACTGTCGATGAGGACGGCTTGCCCGTGGCGTGTGTGATAGATATGATGTACGCCGATGAAAACGGGCTTTATTTCCTGACAGCAAAGGGCAAGAGCTTCTATAGACGGTTGAAGGATAAAGGCTTTCTCGCGCTTTCGGGCAAAAATGGCGAGGATACAATGAGCTGTACTGCCGTTTCAGTTCGGGGCAAGGTGAGGGAGACCGGCGCTGATATGCTGCCATTTCTGTTTGAGAAGAATCCGTATATGTATGAGATTTACCCGTCAGAGGACAGCCGTAAGGCTCTCACGGTCTTTCATCTTTTCGAGGGCAGCGGAGAGTGGTTTGACCTCTCCAAAAAGCCTATTGAGCGTGATACCTTCACATTTGGCGGCGCAGAGAGTAATACAAGTTAAGGTTTGTTTTTATCTTATCAGTTTTTTGGGTGTTTGTCGACTGTACTTTTAGTATACCATTCCAGCTTTTATAGGACAAAAAAGACCCTGCCGAGTTCTTCGACAGGATCTTATTTCTTTGGTCGAGGTGACAGGATTCGAAGCGAAAAATCCTTGTTGCAGCAATAATCACAACTATCAATTTATTAGATTTTAAGCCGTTTTTTAG
>ONIC01000064.1 GCA_900317815.1 uncultured Eubacteriales bacterium
CGCGCAATAATACCGAAAAGCTCGACTACGAGCTGAGATCCTTTTATCACAATATCAGAAGCTATCTGAATGTGATACGCGAAAACACAGACGTCGATCTGCTTTTGAAAAATCATTTTGAGGAGTACAAGAAGCTTGCCGATCGCGTTTATCATCCTGTTAAAACGATGGATTCCATTTTTCGCTATTCAGGTCCGATTCGTAATATTCTTACCGATGTACATTATGACGAAGAATTACTTGGGAAGATAACAGAAAAAGCTATGGTCTCTGCGGTCTATGAAAGTTTCGATGATGCAAAGGACGATGTGCTGTCAATGATCGATAAGATCATAGATTCCTACCGAATGATATCAACTCTGATGGAACAGATTGATATCAAGCACTGCAGCCTTACACGGCAGTCTATAGACAAGATACGCTATGTTATCTCGGCGGATCAAAGCATAAAGGGAAAGCTTATCGACATACTTCGGACTTACGCAGAGTGCGGCGATGAGGATAAGGATGCTGTCGAAAAAATGCTGATTGATAACGTTGATATCAATAGACAGGAATATATAGACAGCGGTTCGTTCTATCACAAAAGCATAAGGAGCCGCCGGTCGGATAAGGCTGCGATGCAGCTTAAAGAAGCAGCGGACTTTGAAGACGAGATCATGGAAGCAGTCGTGGATAAAATAAAGAAAAGCTATTCCGACGCACGCGTCAGAGCATTTATGGACAGCTTGTTTGAAAAGGGAAATACAACAATAAAAAGTGAAGAAATACCGATTGAAAATGATACAGATTATATACTGACGCTGCTGAGTGTGGTAAGAGCATATAAGGGCAAACGAGGCTACGATATTGAGCTGATCGAAGGAAGCACCGTCAGCAACGGATACCGTATTCCACGGTTTGTGTTGAGCAGGGAGGAAAAACAATGAGTTGGAGCGAAAACTACGAACAGCTCAACCCTTATGAAAAGGGTGAGTTCAAGCGGCTCGGCAATTATTTGATGTCGCATACATATATGACAAGGGCGGTATATGACAGCTCGGAGGAAGCTACGCTTCCGAACAGTGATTACTCTATGGTAATGCGGCTCTTTCCCGTGCTTAAGGAATATTATGAGGTAACGGGGTGGCGGCTTTCCAAGGACGACGACCTCGGTGTTGTGTCGCTTATCAGCGAATACAACAACAACCGCTACAGCCTGGATCGCATTACTACACTGTTCCTCTATGTATGCAGGCTGATATATGAAGAAAAACGAGAAAATGCAAACAGCTTTCGCGTAGTGAAAACGCACACTGCCGAGGTCATTGAAAAAATGAATACGCTCGGACTTATAAAGAACGGAAAAACAACTCAAAAAGAAAGGATCGACGCACAACGGGCACTTGCGCATTTCAACATCATTCAGAAAATGACATCAGCTGCGTGGAGCGGTGACGGAAATGATATACTGATACTGCCATCTATTTTATATATTATCAGCAATCAAAGCATCAATGGTATGAAAGCCGAGCTCGATGATATGAAACTATCGGAGGAATCAACAAATGAAGACGCTTAAAAAGCTGCTCCTTATTAACTGGCACTATTTTACTCACCAGCTTATCGAGTTCGACATGCTGAATTTTATGACCGGAGTCAATGCATCGGGAAAGTCTACCGTTATTGACGCGCTGCAACTTGCGCTTCTCGGAGATACAAGGGGAAACTACTTCAACAAGTCCGCAAGCGGAAAAAGTGCGCGTACTGTTGTAAGCTACCTTTGCGGAGAGATCAGCGACAACACTGACGGAGGTTTTCATTACCTTCGTGACGAGCGCTTTACAAGCTATGTCGTAACCGAATTTTATGATGACGAAAAGAAGAGAAGCTTTACGTTCGGGTGTGTTTTCGACGTTTATTCTCCGTCAGACATTACAACGCGCTTTTTTCGCTATTTAGGTGCTCTTCCGGAGGACCATTTTATTGAAAATCAGGTTCCTCTCGGAATCGCAGCTCTGAGAGAGCGGATGCGGTCGGGTAAGTACAAAGAGGGAATATTCCACGAGACCGGTAGAAACTATCGTGAAGATATCTGCTCTCTTTTCGGGGGAATACAGGACAAAAAATTCGGTGATCTTCTGAAAAAAGCAGTTGCCTTTAACCCTGACAACAACATACAAAGTTTCATCACAAATTTTGTATGCGACAGCGAGCAGGTGATAGACGTTTCAACAATGCAGTCAAATATACGGAGCTATAAGGATTTGGAGCAAACAGCCAAACAGCTTGAGGATAAAAGATCGGCTCTTGAAAAAATCTCGGATATATTCACGGAGTGCGAGCGCAGCCGCGAAAACGAAAGACTGTATGAATATCTTATAAAACGTGCCGAGTATCATATCCTTGAAAACAAGCAGAACAGGCTTCGGCAGAATATACTCGCTGCCGAGCAAAAGCTTTCCGAGACGCGTGAGGAGCTGCAAAAGGAGACGGAGAATTATGACCGTCTTACGGCTCAGTATGAGGACCTCAAGGTGCAGCTTGCCGCAAACACAACTCAGATCAGGCTGAAAGAGATAACAAATCGTGTTGCCGAACTTGACAATATCATCAAAACATCCCATGCTGAATTTGAGAAAGCATCGTCTCAGATAGGTGCGGCAAGGCAGCGATTTTTGCATATATACCGCGATATAAACGAACGCACAAGCGGCTCAAAATCGTTTCTTGCTGACAGCGTATGCGCCGAGCTTTCGCTCTCCCTGACCGACGTTGCGCAAAGGATATGCCATAAATACGAAGCCTTCGGAGAGCTTACTCCCGAAAAAGTATCTATGCTTACCCGGGAAGAGCTTCCGGCTCTGTCCGAGCACATTAACGCCTTCAGGGAGATCGCTGTACAGCTTTCGGGCAAAGCGGACGAACTGTTAAAAATCAAAACCGAAGCTCGCCAAGAGCTTGAAAATGAAAAAGCAGATCTTGAACGCGGAATCTTTAAATTTCCCGGAAATGCGCTCGATCTCAAGCAGGCTGTTTCGGCAAGGATATTTGCTGAAACAGGAATGCGAGCCGAGGTAACGATTGTCGCGGAGAATGCCGAAATCAAGGACGACCGCTGGCGAAATGTGATCGAAGGATATCTGAATACTCAGAAATTCTACATCATCACAGCACCGCAGCACATGAAGATTGCGATCGGCGTATTTAACAAAATAAAACGTGAAAGGTCTGTCTACGACACCGGTCTTGTTGATATCGAAAAGATCATGAAAAAGAAGCCGTATGCCGAAAAGGGAAGTCTTGCCGAGGAGATAGAAACAAACGACCCGTATGTCAGAGCGTACCTTGATCATCTTCTCGGACACGTTATAAAATGCAGTGACGCACAGCATATCAGAGACCATTCCGTTTCTGTTACCGATGAAGGACTTCTTTACAAAAACTACGTTGTCAGGGCAATCAACCCAAAGCTTTGGGAAAACCCCGCTATCGGAAGCAACGCAAAAAAGCTGCGGTTGAGAAAGATCACAGAAGAGCTTGAGAGTGTAAGAAGGACATTGGAGTTCGTTCATTCCCTGAGTACAGGCGCAAAAAGCTGTAAAAAAACGGAAAGCTTCTCCGTCAACGACATAGATCACTACAAAAAGGCAGCTGACGGGGCTTTACAGTGCGGCGCACTCGAAAAGGAGCTTCATCAGCTTGAAGAGGAGAGAGCTTCGCTTGATACGGGAGATCTTTTAACATTGCACGATTTGATAGAAAGCAAGAAAAATATGAGGGACAAGTCGGAAAGCAGAAGAGAGCAATTACAGAAAAAAACAGGAAGCGTAGAGAAAGAAATATCTCAGCTTAAGGATGAAGAAATTCCCGATATAAGTATGCAGCTGCAGCAAAAGAACAGCGAATTGTCGGCTGCCTTTGACGATGAGTGGAAAAACGATGTCGGCGAGCCTCGATACAAAAGTGAATATGCAAAAAGAAAAAGCCCCGAGGCTATCTCTGAAGCTTTTCCCCGGGAACGGAGCAAGGCCGGAAACGCAGTGGCAAGGCTGCGTGAAGAATTGGTAAGCAGGAGAACAGAGTACAATCACCTTTTCAAAATGGGTTTTGACGTAAACAGCAGCGATAATGCGGAGTTTGACGAAGCTTTAAATACCATCAGAGAAAACACGCTCCCAAATTACCTTTCGCGCATAGAGGACACAAAGAAGAAAGCTATGGAAGAATTCCAGGAGGACTTTCTCAGCAAGCTCAGCGCAAATATTAGCTCGGTCAAACGCGATATTGAGGAACTCAACCTCGCGATATCATCAGCTTCCTTCGGGGACGATACATACCGCTTTACTGTAGATCCAAGCAGAGAATATGAACGCTTTTACAGGATGATAACGGACGAAATGCTGATGAGCGGAGGATACAATCTGATGTCAGAATCGTTTAATGAAAAATATCGCAGTGAGCTTGACGAACTGTTTTCTATTATGACGGGCGATGGCAGAGGAGATATCGACAGAAGCGAGCACGAAAAGCGAATCCGGCTTTTTACCGATTACCGGACGTATCTTAGCTTCGACATCGAAGTAAAAAGCAAATCGGGAGAGGTCCAGAGACTCTCGCGAACGATAGACAAAAAGTCGGGAGGAGAAACGCAAACTCCTTTTTATATTGCGATATTGGCGTCATTTGCTCAGCTTTACCGAATAGGACGCGACAAAAGAGATAATACGACCCGGCTTATAATTTTCGACGAGGCGTTCTCAAAAATGGACGGCGAGAGAATCGAAAAAAGCCTCCTGCTTCTCAGAAAAATAGGCTTTCAGGTCATTCTGTCCACTCCGACCGAAAAAGCAGGCGATATCGCACCGTGGGTGGAC
>ONIC01000030.1 GCA_900317815.1 uncultured Eubacteriales bacterium
CACTGCCCGCCGCGGCACAAAAGGTAAGGCGCACAACAACCTGAGTTCGCGTATGTGCCTGCAGGCGCACGCCTGCCGCGAATATGTCAGCGGGCACTGCCCGCCGCGTATGTGCCTGCGCACGCCTGCCCGCTCAGATCATGTCGGCTATGTCGTAGATGAGCTTTTCGGATTTTTCCCAGCCGAGGCAGGGGTCCGTTATCGACTTGCCGTAGATCATATCGTCGGCTTCGGTGATCTTCTGGCTGCCGTCTTCGATGTAGCTTTCGATCATAAGACCCTTGACGAGCTTCTTGATGTCGGCGTTCTGATGGATAGAGCGGATCACCTCTTCGCTGATCCTGATCTGCTCTACGAAGCGCTTGCCTGAGTTCGAGTGGTTCGTGTCGATGATGACGGCGGGATTTTTAAGATTGGTCTTCTCGTATTCTTCGTAAAGGCCGAGAAGGTTTTCATAGTGGTAGTTGGAAACGCTCTTGCCCTGCGGATCCTGATAGCCCCGAAGGATAGCGTGGGCGTAGGGGTTGCCCGTGCTCTCGACTTCCCAGCCGCGGTAGATGAACGTCTGGGGGCTTTGAGCGGCGGTTATCGAGTTGAGCATAACGCCGACGTCGCCGCCCGTGGGGTTCTTCATTCCGACGGGTACGTCTATGCCGCTCGCAGTCAGGCGGTGCTGCTGGTTTTCAACGGAGCGCGCGCCTACCGCAACGTAGGAGAGCAGGTCGGAGAGGTAGCGGTAATTCTCGGGGTAGAGCATTTCGTCGGCGCTCGAAAGGCCTGTTTCGGCGAGTACACGCATATGGAGCTTTCTGATCTTGATGATGCCCTTGAGCATATCGGAGTCGGAGAGCGGGTCGGGCTGATGGAGCATTCCTTTGTAGCCCTTGCCGTTAGTCCTCGGCTTGTTCGTGTAGACGCGGGGGACGATCAGGAGTTTGTCCCTGACCCTGTCCTGCACCTTTGCAAGGCGTGTCACATAGTCCATAACGGAGGTCTCGTAGTCTGCGGAGCAGGGACCGATTATGAGCAGGAATTTGTCGGATTCGCCGCTGAATATTTTTTTGATCTCCTCGTCGCGAGCCGCCTTTACTGCGGACATCGCTTCCGTCACGGGGAACTCGTCCTTCATCGCCTTCGGCACGGGGAGCTTGCGCTTGAATGTGCAGTTCATAAGTATCTCTCCTTAAACAAAAATCCGGCGCCTGCCTTGCGCAAACACCGGTAAGTTAGCCACTTTTGATATGATCTCACTCGGAAGCTCTGCGCACGCAAACAGGACCCGTATAAAACGACGGGTCAAAGTAAAAGTATGCGAATGTATACTTGTACGTCTGTGTCATGCTTGCCACCTCAAAGCGGGATCTTTCGTATCACTGCTACAGTATAACAGATTTGACGAGAAATGTCAACAGGATTTAAGAAAAAAATTTAGCGATTTAAAGCGGCAAGCCTCTTTAGTGTGGAATGTGGGGTTTGGAGAGTGGAGTAATACGGAATGCTTGCGGGTGAGGGATATCGGGTTTATCGTGGGTCGATGAAATTTTTGTTTTGTGTGTAAAAACAATTATTAACATTCTTAACATTATTACGATGGTGCGATTTGTCTGTGATTTGTCTGTGATTTGTCTGTGATTTGTCTGCGATTTGTCTGCGATCAGTTCGTCAAAGAGTTCGTCAGAGAGCGGGGGAGCGACACGGGAAAAGCGCTTGTTGGTGCGTTTTTTCGGGTGTAATTCGTTCGTGATTTTGTCTGCGATTTGTCTGCGATTATTTTGAATTATTTTGAAAAAAATGCGGGGATGCCGAGTTGAGTTTCGGCAGCCCCTTTGTTATGTCCTGTCAATATCAATTCTTGATTTGTACAGATGTCATTCGGAATGACCTACGCTCTTTCTGAGCACGAGAAGTGCGTCGTTGGAAGTAATGATTCCGTCTTTATCCATATCACACAGTGCCATTTCTGATTCTGAAAACTTTTTATTATCTATACTACCTCTAAGCAGAATGAGTGCATCATTAGATGTAATTTCCCCATCGCCATCTGTATCTCCTTGTTTTCCAAACATATCTTCATTCATTATTGCAAAATGATAACTCCGTTTGCCTTTATAACCGCCGATACCGATGATATCGAGATTGGCTGCTCCTGTTTCAATATTATTACTGTATTCGGCAGTATAATCCACATTTTCTTCAAGTGTTTTGTCTCCGTCTTTAACAACTATATTGAGTGTTACCGGAGATCCTGTGTATGTCATAGCAATTTCTGTTATTTCCAGACCTCCGTATTTGCTTGTATCCTCTACATTATTTAAAAAAACTGTTGTTTCGGAAATATCACGCTTTGCCTCGTCGAGTGTTTCCGGGGCTTCATCTTTGTCACCTCTTGCATTGAGATCAATATAATCAATATGGGTGACATAGGCGTTTTCAGCGATCCTTTCGATCTCCGACTTTGTGAGATCCAATGTGAACAGAGGCGCCTGAGTTCCGATCTCGATAATATCCTCGTCGGCGAGTTCGAGAGCCGCTGCGATCTTCGGGTTCTCCTGCTTGTAAACTTCATCTTGAAGTCTGCGTGAATCCGAGATCATTTTGCTTGTGTCATCCCAATTATCATATTCCGGATTAGTATGATTCTCCCAGCTGCCGTCTGCGATCATTCTGCTGCGGACTTGTGCACAGATCGCTTCGTCCTTTGCTCTGTCTACTACCCATACCCATACGGTAAACTTTTCGCCTTCTTCGGCTTTTTCCAAAAGCGGAACAAGACTGCCGCGGTCGATCTTTCTGTTATAAGGCGACGTATCCTCATAAACAGGCATATCTTTTTCGGGAATATCAAGGTTGATCGTCTTAACATCATTGAAAGCCGCTATACGCTCGATCTCGGACTTGGTGAGATTCAGAGTCAGCGAGGCGGAATGCGTGTCAATTGTGACAACATCCTCGTCGGCTACTGCGAGCTTTGAAAGGATCTTTGAATTTTCATTCAGGTAGAATTCTTCCGTAAGCTGTCTCTGCATACTGCAAAATGCATTATAGTCGCTTTCGGAGATCGTATCAAATTCTTCAATATCTATTCCTGTAATGCGAATAGCTTCTTGTTCGATAGCCTGCGGGTCTAATGTATTTGTGATACCGACCGTGACCGCAAACTTTTTGCTTTCATCGGCGCTGCGGAGAACTTCGGCATATACCGGATCGCCGAGCTTGTTTTCCCATTCACCTGTGGTATTGCCAACAGAAGAACTGGATGTTGTTGTTTCCTGTGCGTAAGCAGGAATAGAAACAGCGCTTGTTGTGATCATAGCCGCTGTAATAAACAGGGCAATAAATCTTGTCTTTTTCATAGTAAATACCTCCTTTAAGTAAAATAAGTAGCATAAGTAAAATAAGCAGCAAAGGAATTTTTCATTGACAAAGTTTTTAGAGTATCACCACCTTTTGGATTCTATGATTTTGTATTTCAAATCTATGTATTGTTTTGCTTCTTTTACTTATTAGACGAATAAAATCTCAATTTCTCTCACCTTTATTGTGTAGAAAAAACAATCGGAATATTGTCGATTTTATACAAATAAATGACTGTAAAAAAGGAGCGGAGGACAGAAGTTTCCCGCCTGACGATGAGAGCGGAAAATTGTTATTTGTGCAACAGATGCGCTTAAATATAGGCACAAATATTAACAAAATGTAAATAAAACGTAAAAGAAAAATGAAACTTGTATATTTGTATACAAAAAAAGTGCGTTTTGGTCCTATTAGTAGAAGGACTTTCGGTACTTCTGAAAATACGGGCGGTGAGGCGGGAGAGAGTAAGGAGTGATAGTTTGAGAAAACGAAAGAAGGATCCCGAGAGGTGCGACGAGGTGTGCATAAGCTGCCGAGGGCGGTTTTCGTGCAGGAAGCGGGTCATGCTCGGGTATGAGAGACTGGCGTTCGGAAGCACCGCAGACGCTTTCCGTCTTCTGATGAGCACAGAGGAGGACGGGATAGACGTCGGGAAACTCGATCTGTTCAATGTGGCGGAGATCAAGCGGCCGAAGGACGGGGCGATGGAGCTGAAATTCTTTGACAGGCTGAAGGCGCTCGATCAGCTCGGGAATATCCCCGAGGACGGCGGCGCAGCCGTTTCGCTCTATGAGGCGCTGAAAACGAGCGCGAGAGGGCTTGGAGGTGGCGGAGATGATACCTGAGTCTTTCTCACAAAAGCAGCTTCGTGTGCTGACGTGGTGGAACGAGGAAAGCCCCGACTGTTCAAAATCGGCGATAATCTGCGACGGCGCTGTCAGGTCGGGGAAGACGCTTTCGATGAGTATGTCGTTTGTGCTGTGGGCGTTCTATCGGTTCGGCGGCGCATCGTTCGGGATATGCTCGAAGACGATCCGCTCGGTGCGGCGCAATATCGTCACGCCGCTTATTGCTTTGATGCGTGAGCTGGGGTTTTCGTGCAGAGAGCGTGTGTCGGAAAACTATGTAGATATAGAGCTTCATTCCTGCCGCAACAGATTTTACTACTTCGGCGGAAAGGACGAGTCGTCCGCATCGCTGATACAGGGTATGACGCTGTCGGGGATACTGCTTGACGAGGCGGCGCTGATGCCGAGATCGTTTGTGGAGCAGGCGCTGGCGAGGTGTTCGGTAGAGGGGGCAAGGCTTTGGTTCAACTGCAACCCCGATCACCCCGAGCACTGGTTTAGGCGGGAGTGGATCGAAAAGGCGGAGAGCAAGAACGCACTGTATCTGCACTTTACGATGGACGACAATCCCTCGCTTTCCAAGAGTATGAAGGAGCGGTACAAAACGCTTTACTCGGGCGCATTTTACAGAAGGTTCGTTGAGGGGAAATGGTGTGCGGCGGCAGGAGCCGTTTATCCGTTTATGGACAGCGAGGAAGCGTTTTTCGATGTGCCGAAGGATCAGGCGAGCAGGTATGTCATCTCGTGCGATTACGGAACGGTCAATCCGTCCTCCTTCGGGCTGTGGGGGCTTTACGGCGGTATCTGGTACAGGATAGACGAATACTACTACGATTCGCGCGCCGAGGGTCTTCAGCGCACCGACGAGGAGCACTATGCGGGACTTAAAGGTCTTGCGGGCGGGAGGTCGGTCGAGCGGGTGATAGTCGATCCTTCGGCGGCGAGCTTCATTCAGACGATCTTCCGCCACGGCGAATTTGAGGTCGTGAGGGCGGACAACAGGGTGATCGACGGGATAAGGAAAACTTCAACTGCGCTTTCCGAGGGGAAAATCAGGATATGCAGGACGTGCCGGGCGGCGATGAGGGAGTTTGCGCTCTACCGCTGGGACGAGAGCGGAGCGAAGGACTGTCCCGTAAAGGAAAACGATCACGCAATGGACGACATCAGGTACTTTGTGACAAACGTCCTCAACGAGGACGACGGCGGGATCTTTGCGGTGGCGATCGGAAGATAGGACGCCGCAAAACGGCGAATGCCTCAAAGGTGTTCGAAAGGAATAAAAGGGGTGAGAAACATCAACATTTTTAAAGTGCGGAGAAAGCGGAGAAAAGGGAAGACCGACGGCGCAGCGCCCGTTTTACAGACGGCGGGGCGTGACGCTTTCAGACCGTTTGTGAACAGCGTCCCTGCGTGCGGGGCGGATCTTGAGCTTTACAGGTCGCTTCGTAAAAGCGTTCCCGTTATTGACGCTGCGCTTGACAAGATAGTGCGGCTGATAGGGTCGTTTACGATCGAGTGCGAAAACAAGGGCTTGGAGCATCAGATAAACGAGTTTCTGAAAAACGTGAGATCGGGCGCGCAGAGCGGCGGTGTCAACGGATTTTTGTCCGTCTACATAAATCAGCTCCTGACATACGGGACGGCGGTCGGTGAGATCGTATTGTCGGGCAGCGGACGGGAGATATACTCGCTTGTCAACGTGCCGCTTCGGGACGTCGAGCTTGCGTTTGACGACAATATGATAGACGTGCTCGTGTGCAGACCCGGAGTGTGGCAGCAGCGTCAGCCGTTTGAGTATCAGCAGCTTCTTCTGACATCGGCGCTCAATCCCGAGCCGGGGCATCTTTGCGGAGTGTCGCTTCTGCACGGACTTCCGTTTGTCAGCGAGATACTTATGAAGATCTACAACACGATCGGCGTCAACTGGGAGAGGGTCGGAAACGTTCGCTTTGCCGTAACGTACAAGCCATCAGGAGACAACGACCGCGCGCTTTCAAGAACGAGGGCGCAGCAGATCGCAGACGAATGGAGCAAGGCGATGCGTGACAAGGAGAGTGTGAGCGATTTTGTGTCGGTCGGGGACGTGTCTATAAAGGTGATCGGAGCCGACAATCAGATACTTGACAGCGAGGTCCCCGTCAGGCAGATGCTCGAACAGATCGTGGCGAAGCTCTCCGTGCCGCCGTTTCTGCTCGGACTGTCGTGGAGCACGACGGAGCGCATGAGCGCACAGCAGGCGGATATACTGACAAGCGAGCTTGAATACTACAGGCGGATACTCAACGCTCCGATCGGCAGGATTGTTTCCGTCTGGCAGCAGATACACGGCGAAGACTGTCCGTTTGAGATAATCTGGGACAACATAAATCTTCAGGACGAGCTGGACCTTGCAAAGGCGGGACTTTACAACGCTCAGGCACAAGCGCTGCGGGCAGCGCCTGAAAAGTAGGCCGTTAAAGTGCTGCGGCATATATACAGCATAAAATGCAGATGAAAGGAATGATGAGATGGACAACAAAAAGGACGAGCTGGAGCTTATAAACCGCTACTCCCGCAGGGAGCTTAAACAGGACGATGTTTATACGTTTTCAGTCGTGCTCTGCGACAATGATGTTGACAGAGATCACGAGTATTTTTCCGACGGCGCGCTCGACACGCTTGCCGAGATGTTCGTCGGCGTGACGGGGATATACGATCACGAGCCTACGGCGAAAAATCAGGTGGCGAGGATCTACGACTGCGGCGTTGAGACGGTGCAGGGCAGAAAGACCGCTTACGGAGCGCAGTACAGGCGCATTGTCGCAAAGGCGTATGTTCCCGTATGCAAGGGCAGCGAGGATCTTATCGCAATGCTTGACAGCGGCATAAAAAAGGAGGTCAGCGTCGGCTGCGGGATAGGCAAGTGTACCTGCTCGATCTGCGGCGAGGATATGAGGCGGGGCAAATGCGCTCATATACGGGGAGTAGAGTATGACGGCAAGCTCTGCTGCGGTATACTCGGCGATCCTACGGACGCTTATGAATGGTCGTTTACGGCTGTTCCTGCGCAGAAAAGCGCAGGCGTTATAAAGAGCTTTAAAAACGAGAGGTTCTCCTTAAAGTCGCTTGAAAACGGTCTTGACAAGGACTCTCTTGAGACGCTCAAGGGGTATATCGAGTCGCTTGAAAAGAGAGCCGACGAGGGCGACAGGTACAAGTCGGTGCTGAGACTGGAGGCTGTCAAGGCGGGGATCACTGCCAAGGTCGGGATCGAAAGCTCGCTGCTTGAAAGTATGGTGAAGAGCCTCAGCGTTGACGAGCTTTTAAGGCTGAAGGAGGGCTTTGAGAGAGCCGCCGAGAAGTTTTTTCCCGTGAGGGCGCAGACGGCAGCGGCAAGAAAAGAGACTGCCAATGAGTCGAACACAGAGAGCTTCAATGTATAAATCGTGGGTGGCAGACACGATCTGAAAGAATAATTCCAAAAAAAGAAAGGAAGAAAATTATGGCAATTTACGAGAATATCACTATTGAGAAGGGTATGTACAAGCCGGGCGGATACGGACTTACCGAAACGCTCGAAAAGCTCGATCCGAGCGAGAATTACAAGGGGACCTCACTTGAAGGTCTTGACGCATTCCAGCGTCAGCTCAAGCGCTTTGACATCAAGGTCACGGGAAAGGACAGCGACTGCGTTGAGAAGTTCTTTCAGACATCCTCTGCGGCGGCGCTTTTTCCCGAATATATCAGCCGCGCGGTGGCTCAGGGTATGATGCAGCGCAATGTGCTTTCGGACATCGTGGCGGCGAAGACACACATTGAAGGTCTTGATTACCGCTCGATCGCGCTTGCGCCGACAGACAGCGAACTTGAACTCAGGACGGTAGCCGAGGGCGCTCAGATCCCCGAGACGAATATCGGTATCCAGTCGCACCTTATCACGCTTCACAAAAGAGGCAGAATGATAACGGGTTCATACGAGGCGCTTCGTTTCCAGAGACTTGACGTTTTCACCGTTATGCTCAGGCAGATCGGCGCTTATATCGCCAAGCAAAATCTCGCAGACGCTATCAGCACCGTTATCTCGGGAGACGGCAACTCAAATTCTGCAACGGTCTATTCGGCGGAAAATTCGGGCGCTCTTTCCTACACCGATCTTATCAAGCTCTGGAGCGTTTTTGCGCCCTACGAGCTGACAACAATCATTGCGCCGACACAGCAGGTCAAGACTATTCTTGAAATGACGGAGATGAAGGATTCGTTTGCAGGTCACAGCTTCCACGCAACGGGCGAGATGGTAACTCCGCTCGGAGCAAAGCTCATTCATGCGCCCTCGATGACGGCGGGATCCGTCATCGGTCTTGACAAAAATTATGCGCTTGAAATGGTGATTGCGGGCGACGTTTCGACAGAGTATGACAAGCTCATCGACAAGCAGATCGAACGAGCTACCGTGACTTACATTGCGGGCTTCGCAAAGATCTTCACAAATGCGTCCGCAGTGCTCTCGATCGGCTCGTAAGGGAGGAAAGGCGTATGACGCTTCAGAATGTCAGCGAGCGTTTTTTGAGGCTCGCAGGGCTTGACAGCGCAGGCGCGCTCGAATGGATAGATATCATCGGGGACGCATTTTCGGACATTTCAAAGCGGGTCATACCCGAAAAGGATACGCAGGAAAACAGCGCGTTTCTTGAAGCTGCCGCTGCGGCGCTCGCATTTTACAATTACCGCGCGGTGACGTGCGCAAGGCAGGAGCTTTCGGGCTTCAAAGCGGGAGACCTGAGCATTGATCTCGGTGACAGCGGCGTAAAGGAGGCTTATGCGTTTTTCCTGCGCGCCCTAGAGCCGTGCACGGAGCTTTTTTATGAAAAGGACTTTATCTTCGGAAGGGTGGGATCGCTGTGCTCGCCGGATTGATAGATAATATGATCGGAAAGATGGGCGTTTCGTGTCGGATATATGATCCCGAAAATCGGGAGATAGGGACAGCCTTTGCAATAATAGAGCCGCTTCGCTATAAGTACAGAGATTTCGGATACGATCAGAGGATAAACGGCGGACTTGACGAGCGGTATTATCTGTGTTTTACGGATGCCGGTCACGATCTGTCAAGGCTGCCTCTTGGAAGCTGTATCGAATCGGGGGACAAACGATTCAGGACAGATACGTCCGAAATGTATTACTGCGGCGGCGCGGCGCTGTATTGCAGAAGTGTATTAAAGCTGATCGGAGGCGGTGAAAATGATGACGGGAATGCTTGACGCTCTGTCCTCATATCTTTCAAACGGGCTTGAGGGAATAGATGTGCAGCATGGGTATCTGTCGTCTTCGCTTGAGTCGCCGCTGACGAGTCCGAAGGTCTTTATAATATTTCGGAAGATTGACGGCGGGAGTATGGATATCTCGCTTTTTGTCTATACGCCCGCTGCGCTCGGAGGTCTTGAGGCGGGGCGCACGGCGGAGCGCATCTCGGAGCTTCTGGCTGATGAGATGTGTCCGTTCGGCTTTGAAAATATCACGATTGGGCAGGCGGAGTATCACCGTGAGAGCAGGGCGTTTTCCTGCGAGATACGCTTTTGTATCAGCGAGTCACAGAGTATGCGGTACTATTTTACAGCGGATCATTTTTCCGATAATCCGGGATTTTCGATAAGCTGCCGTATACCGCATTACAGTATAGAGAGGTACTTCGAGCCGTATCCCGTTATGACGGTCTTCAAAGACATTCCCGATCTGGTCGTTGATCGGCAGAACAGGTACACGATCACAATACCCGATGTACCGTCGCTGTTTGTCGAGGAGTTTGCTTGCAGCGGGACCTTTGAGCTGAATGTTTACGGCGAGAGGTTTGAAAAATGCTTTATTGAAAAGAGCGAGGAAGACGAGCGCCGCCGCTGCACGGTGACGGTCATAGGGTACAGACCGTATACTGAGAAGGAAGACGAGGAGATACCAGTTGATCCCGTTCAGTAGAGGATCAACGAAATTTCAGCGGGCGTGACGTGATCTCATGACGCGCCCGCAGGGCTCATAATGAACAGGAAGTGAGAGTATGAATGATGAAAATATAAAGGCGGAGGAGCTTTCCGAGTTTTACGAAAGACAGGCAAGACGCTACGAGGGCGGAGGTGAGCGGGAATGAGCGGAGCGATGATGAGGTTTGCGGGAGTGTCGCTGTCGCATGATCCGAAGAACTTAAAGCTCACCAAAAAGAAAAAGCTGTCTTCGAAGCGGCTTCTGTCGGGCAGGCAGACCTTAGAAACATCAGAGCAGATAATCGGCGTTTCGGGGCGTGGCGAGCTTTGCGGGAAGAGCTGTATGGAGGATCTTTACAAGCTGCTGCGGCTTTCAAAAAGCTGCGAAGCGGACGTGCTGTCGATGCCGTATCTCGGAGCGATCAGGGCGGTGCTGACAGATATCTCGCTTGCGGGAGAGCCGAGGGCGGATTATATTGCGGTGGATTTTGTCTTTGAGAGAGCGCCCGATACGGCCCACCCCGAGATCATGTGCGCTCCCGTTTACGAGGTGACAAACAGCGGTGAAAATCTCTGGGATATCGCATATCGGTTCGGCAAGGATATAAACGAGCTTGTGCGGATAAATACTCACATCAGGCATATAGAGAATATTGCGCAGGGGGAGAGGGTGAGACTGTATTGAGATTTTTCGGTGAAAACGGCGGCGGCAGCTTCCCAATTGATAATATATCGGGTGTGACGATAAACAGCGAGCTTGGAGTACCCGCAGACGATCTGACGGTCGTGATCGTCGGCGCAGATGTGCCCTCGCTTTGGAAGATCTACGCATTAAAGGACGGTGCGGTCTCGATAGAGGACGCAAAGAAAAGGGACGCCGTTATTTTTGACGGATATGTAGACGAGCAGGTAAGCGGCGAGGACAGATCGGGGAAGACGGTCACTGTATATGCTCGCTCTCCCGCTTCTCTGCCGCTTGACAGCGAGTGCGGACAGGCGGAGTATCTCGATCCGACTGCCGATGTCATTTTCAGAAAGCACCTCTCATGCTTCGGGATAGAAAACACCTCGGGGAAGACAAGCTCAAAAAGCGGCGTGATGAGCATAACAAAGGGGCAGTCGCATTACACTGCGGTCAGGCGGTTCTGCGAGATGTTTCTCGGAAGTGAATGCAGGATAAACGGCGCGGGGAAGTTCTATCCCGATGTGAGAGACGTCGGGGGAAGGCTCAGCTTCGGTGAAGGCGGGATCGGCTTTTACTCGATCACAATAAGAGAAAAAAGGTGCCTCAGAGTGTCGCAGGTAACGGCGGAGTCCTCAAGCGGCGAGATCGTTGTAAAAAACGAGGACGCTATCCGATGCGGGATAGTCAGGCAGCGGAGAATGAGCCTTTTTGACAGCGCAACGGGTACGCTTTCGGACGCGGACGCCGTTATAAAACGCGGCGAGGAGAATAGTCTTGTCGTGACCCTGCGCTGCGGCGGATATCTCGGAGACATCATCGGCTGCAGCGCCTGCGTTTCATACGGAGAGCTTGACGGGAAGGAGTTTTCCGTTATCAAAACAAAGTACAGTTCGGGCAGCAGCGGGAAGGAAACTGTCGTTGTGCTTCGCCAAAGAAGGGAGTGACGGATAATGTGGATACCGAAGGTCATCAGTGAGAAAAGCAGCGAGCCTTTTACTGCGCCTGCCGAGTATTCGGATAAAGGCAGGGTTTCGCTCGGGAATACGTCGGGCGAGATGTTTTTGCCCTACGGGCTTGAGTGTATTCCGCCTAAGGGGAAGCGGGCGGCTGTCTTTCAGGCGGGGCGGTCGCTGATCGTTTCGGGCTTTGAAAGCAGCGGGCATTTGCAGCTCGAACCGGGCGAGATAGGACTTTTCTCCTCGGGCGGGGCAAGCCTGATCCTGAAAAATGACGGCCGTGTTCTTATAAACGGACACGAGCTTTAAGGAGGGGAAACATTGGACACATATTTAAACGGAGGCGATCTCGAGGTCGATGTCGGCGGTTATCCGAGGGCGGTCTACGGGAATGAGGAGCGGTGCCAGCGAGCCGCTTTGACGCTTTCGACACGAAAAGGAGACTTCATTTATGACAGGGATTTCGGAACCGACTGGACGGGATTCGATATGATATCATCAAGCGGGGAAGAGACGCTTATCAGGGTCAGGGAGGCTCTTGTCGGATATGAGGATATTATTGTGGAGAAAGCAAAGGTGACGGGCGGAGGCTATAGGTCGAAGATAGAATTTGAACTTGACTGCGGAGAGGAAAATCATACGGAGGTGTATATACGTGCGGGGTTATGACGAGATACTGACAAAGCTTCAGGAGGATTACACGGAAAGGACGGGAACGCAGCCCGACAGAGCGTCCGATATCGGGATCAGGCTCAGGGTCGTGGCGGGCGAGCTTTTTTCGCTTTATGCGCAGCTCAGCTGGCTCAAAAACCAGATGTTCCCGAATACGGCTCAGGGGGAGTTTCTCGAGCTTCATGCAGCGCAGCGCGGGTTAGAGCGCAAGAGCGGCACAAAGGCGCGCGGCGAGGTCGATCTCTATCTGCAAAGCAGAATGAACTATGATATCACGGTGCCAGAGGGGACCGTTGTATCGACTGCGGGGAGCGATCCCGTCAGATTTGAGACGGACGAAGAGATCACGATACGCTCGGGTCAGCTTTCGGGTCACGTCGGTATCACGGCGCTTGACGACGGCGAGCGGGGGAATGTTTCGGAGCAGACGATAAGCGTTATCGTGACGCCTGTTGCGGGGGTGACGAGAGTTCAGAACGACTACAGGACGGAGTTCGGCAGCGATACAGAGAACGACGAGCAGCTCAGAGCACGCATACTCGACAGCTTTGTCCGCATCTCAAACGGCACCAACAAGGCGTATTATATAAACGAGGCGCTGTCTGTCGAGGGAGTTTCGGCGGCGAGCGTAATTGCGGGGAACAGAGGCGCGGGAACGGTCGATGTGTATATCACGACAAATACGGGGACAGTATCTCCCGGGTTGATAAACAGAGTGGGCGCAAGGCTCAGGCAGGCGCGCGAGGTGAATGTTGACGTGCAGGTGTTTACTATGACGAATGTGCCTGTCAATGTGTATATGGAGCTGTCTGTCATAAAGGGGTACGATTTCGACGAGGTGAAAAGCGGGGTGATCTCGGCGCTCGGAGAGTATTTCATGACGCTTCGAGGCGGCGAAACGGTCTATCTTTCGAAGCTCTCGGAGGCGATCGAACACGTTGACGGAGTAAAGGATCATTCGTTTGTACAGACGCTGATGCACGATGTTGCGATAAACGAAAACTGCATAGGAAGGCTCGGCGCAGTCCTTATAACGGAGCGTGACTGATATGGGAAGTCTTGAAAATATGGTAAGAGCGATGCTGCCGATCGGCGCATATTCGCTCAATAAGTGGGATCTTGTCTACAAGGAGCTTGAAACGTATTCCCGCTCCTTTGACGAGATCGGCGCCGCAGTGGACGAGCTGATAAGGGAGCGCTTCATTACAACCGCCGAGGGAGAGGGCCTTGAGCGTTACGAGAGGATCATCGGCCCTGTGAGAGACGATCTGGAGACAGAGCTTCGCAGGGAGATGCTGAAGGCGTTGTTTACAGTCGGAGAGAACGATTTTACGCTTGACGGACTTCACCGCTTTTTCGATTCGCTCGGCTTTGAGTGCAGCGTTGTCGAGGATCCGTCGGACTTTCATCTTCTGATGATACCGCAGGGGCGTGAATACTCGCCTGCCGAGCAGGAGCTGATACGCGAAAGGGTCGGTGAGTTCATTCCCTGTCATCTGACATATACGATAGAATTCCGAAGCGCAGACTGGGACGAATACGATTCGCTTTCAAAGACGTTTGACGACTGGGACGCGCTCGATCTTTGCTGGGACGATATTGATAAATACGAGGAGGATTGATTATGGCTTCAAGCAGCAGAACAAATCATTATATGCTCAATCAGTGGGCAGGCAGCGACAAACCGACAAGAAGCGATTTTGTCAGAGACAATGCGCTCATCGACACGGCGATCTGGCAGCACGTATCGGACGCATATGCACACTTGTCGAATTTCGAGAAAACAAGGGTATCTGACCCGTATGTGACAACAGTCGTTCAGGGAACGGGAGAGAGTTCCCGCACGATCACCTTTGACTTTACGCCGAAGCTCGTGATCGTTTTTGCGGCGGACGAGCCGATTGTAAAGTATGAAAACGGGGAGAGCGTTGTCAATGCGTGCGCTGCCGTCACGGCTGTCGGTTCAACGGGCGGCTGCGCGATGTCAAGCGGAGGGCTTATCTTGTACAGCAGCGCTGACGGCGGCGTAAGATACGATCTTAACAATATTGACAAGCAGTACATTGTAACTGCGTTCAGATAAGAGCGTTCTGTGGCGTTAATTCACGATTCAAGCCGCAGCTTACTGCCGTTTGACAGTTTTTCACTTTTATATGGGATCCGCAAAGCAGCCGCTTTGCATCTCACGCGGGGGAAGTTAGTGACGGGCAATGGGTTATTGCCGCGAGCGGGAAACACGATCGATCACCCCTCAGTCGGCTTCGCCGACAGCTCCCCTTGAGGGGAGCCTAAACAAGAAAATCTGGTAGCCTCCCCCAAAGGGGAGGTGGCACGGCGTAAGCCGTGACGGAGGGGTGATCGACCGAGGCAGCCGTGACTGAGGGGTGCTTCTCGGTGCTCGGCTTACTCTTGTTCTTGTATTACTTCATTGCTTTAAATCGGCGTGTCTTAATTCTCGCTTCATTTACTGCTTTATCGCAGTTTACGGTGTTTTAATGTCGGTCTTCTCTTTGCTTTTGTTTTAGAATAATTATACTCTTTGTTCCGCCTCAACCGCCGGCGGGGGCGGCGTCCTTTTGTTGCACGACAAAAGGACGCAAAAACGTGTTC
>ONIC01000012.1 GCA_900317815.1 uncultured Eubacteriales bacterium
AAAAGATGCAAGCAAGATGAGTGCACCACAGGCACTTCCTTCGGTCGCTCAGTCCGAAGGACGTGATTTAATCAGTGGCTCCTTAAATAAGCGCCCGAAGCCTTTCAAGCTTTTTCCTGGCCGCTTTTATATGTCGGGAAACTGTTGAAGGATCAAGTGTCAGAGCATCTCCGATCTGCACAAGATTCATTTTATCATAGTAATACATTTTCAGACACTCCTGCTGACGTTTCGTCAAAGTACCGTCTATAGCGTTGTCCGCAATACGCTTCATTACCTCGATACGTGTGTCGTCGGGTGTCATTATCTGATTGCAAGTCAGTCTGTCAAGATGCTCGCTGACGCTTACTCTTCTTCTCAAGCTGATCCGCCTCCCTGACCTCCTGCGCCTTGTTCATCAGCAGCTTGTACGTGTACAGGCAGTCGCGGCGCATATCACTCATTGACTGTATCAGATTTTCATTGACCTCACGGACCTGAGCGCTCTCAAAGTACGTTAGATTCTTGTGGTTCCTGATCTTCTCCTCCAGCACCCTCGCTTGCTGTAAATACTCCTCAGCCCACCTTTTGTATTCTCTGTAAGTCATTTTTTAGATATCTTCCTCGCTTTCAAATGGTTTTGTTCGAATGATTAGAACGAATGTTCGAACTTCTTTAGTCTTAACCTACCACAATAATTCGAAAAAATCAAGAAATTCCGAGGAATTATTTCAAAACGGAGAAATCAAGTCCCGTATTCAGGACTTGACTGAGATGAACTGATATAAAGTATAAAAAAACGGCCTTCTGCGCTGACGCCGAAAGCCGTTGGTGAAATTTATTTTTCGGAATGCTTTATTGCGAGTATCTCATCAAAGATCCGTGCGGCAGCCTCCTGCTTTGTCATGAGCGGGAGTACGTGAGCATCGGTCTTCGTTATAAGCGTAATGACATTTGTGTCTACGCCGAAGCCTGCGCCCTCTGTTTTGAGGTTGTTTGCCGCTATCATATCGAGATTTTTCTTTTCGAGTTTTTTCTGTGAGTTTTTGAGGAGATCCTCTGTTTCCATTGAAAAGCCGCAGAGGAACTGATCCTTTTTTCGCCTGCCAAGCTCGCCCAGAATATCGGGAGTGCGCTCAAATTCTACGACGAGATCGCCGTCCGATTTCTTTATCTTGTTGTCGGACATCACTTTAGGGCGGTAGTCAGCGACAGCCGCAGCCTTGACTACGATAGTGCTCTCGTCAAAATGAGCCGTTACCGCATCGTACATCTCCTGCGCGCTTTCGGCTTTTATAATATTGACGAACATAGGCAGCTCTGCTTCGACGTGCGCCGCAACGAGCGTTACTTCCGCGCCTCTCAGCATGGCTATCTGCGCAAGGGCGATACCCATTTTGCCTGTTGAATGGTTTGTCACGAAACGGACGGGGTCGAACGATTCGCGTGTTGCGCCCGCAGTCACGAGCACACGCTCGCCTGTCATATCCTTTTTAAAAGCACATTCTTTAAGAATGTATGCGAAGAGTGTCTTTTCGTCAGGCATTCTGCCGTCGCCTGTGTCGCCGTTTGCAAGCATTCCGTGATCGGGAGTTACTATCTCATACCCGAAGCGGGCAAGCTTCTCAATATTTTCCTGCACGATCGGATTATGGTACATATTGTGATTCATCGCAGGGGATACGATCTTCTTGCAGGTACACGCCATAACGGTAGTAGTCAGCATATCGTCTGCGATACCGTTTGCAATCTTGCCGATCACGTTTGCGCTTGCGGGGGCGATCATTACAACGTCTGCGCGTTTTGCAAGCGCAACGTGCTCAACGCTGTAGCGAAAATTTCTGTCGAACGTGTCGATAAGACACTTGTTGCCTGTGAGCGATTCAAATGTGATCGGGTTGATGAAATTGCAGGCGTTTTCGGTCATAAGTACCTGAACATCGGCACCCGCTTTCCTGCACATTCTTGCAAGATTTGCGATCTTGTATGCGGCAATGCTGCCTGTTACGCCGAGCACCACCGTTTTGTTTTCGAGCAGCTTCATAAGCATTCTCCTTACAGTTTCTTGAACAAATATATTTTACATCAAACGCCGATCCTTTTCAATACAGCGGACGGATATTCCAAAAAAATATTGCGAAAAGAGTCTTGACAACCGAAAAAAATTGTGGTAGGATAATGTCAATACAGGAAATCGTTGACGAGGACGGCTTTTTGCAGAGTCATTTTCCAGAGAGTGCGCGGAACCTGCTGAGACCGCGTGCAAATGCAGCAGATAAGCATACCACCTCCGAGAGCCTGCCGGTCACAAGGCAGGACGGCTGACACCGTTATTGGTCACAATGAGGGCATTTATTTTTTATATGTAATGCCGAAATTGGGTGGAACCACGCGTAAATGTTACTGCGTCCCTTTTTGAGGGGCGCAGTTTTTGTTTTTTTCCGAGCTAATTCCTGTAAAGATTATAAGACAGAGGTGTATCAAAATGATCAATGTTGAACTCAAGGGCGGCGTTGTCAATCAGTATGAAGACAATATCACGCCCGCAGAAATTGCAAAATCTATCGGTATGGGACTTTATAAGTCGGCATGCGTTTGTCGTATCGACGGCGTTGTTGCAGACCTGAGAACTCCGCTTACAAAAGACTGTAAGCTTGAGATCCTCGGCTTTGACGATGAGGACGGTCAAAAGGCTTTCTGGCATACGGCTTCTCACGTTCTTGCACAGGCTGTAAAGCACCTGTACCCCAACGCTAAGCTGGCTATCGGTCCTGCTATCGACGGCGGCTTCTATTATGATTTCGATGTAGAGAAGGCATTTTCTCCCGAGGACTTAGAGGCTATCACAAAGGAAATGAAGGCAATAGTCAAGAGCGGCATCGAAGTTGAGCGCTTTGAGCTTGCTCCTGATGAAGCTGTAAAAATGCTTGAGGAGATGGACGAGCCGTACAAGGTAGAGCTTGCGCGTGAGCATTCCGACAAGGGCGAGAATATTTCCTTCTACAAGCAGGGCGACTTTACGGATCTCTGCGCAGGTCCGCACCTTATGAATGTAGCTCCCATCAAGGCTATCAAGCTCACAGCCTGCACGGGCGCTTACTGGAGAGGCGATGCGAGCAAGGCTCAGCTTTGCAGAGTTTACGGTACGGCGTTCCCGAAGGCTTCCCAGCTTGAGGAGCACCTCGCTAAGGTCGAGGAGGCGAAGAAGCGCGATCACAACAAGCTCGGACGTGAGCTTGGTCTCTTCACAACGGTTGATTATATCGGTCAGGGTCTCGCTATTATGCTCCCCAAAGGCGCAAGAGTAATCCAGCTCCTCCAGCGCTTTGTTGAGGACGAGGAGCAGAAGCGCGGCTGGCAGCTCACGAAAACTCCGTTTATGGCGAAGTCCGACCTTTATAAGATCTCGGGTCACTGGGATCACTATAAGGATGGTATGTTCGTGCTCGGTGATGAGGAAAAGGATAAAGAGGTATATGCGCTCCGTCCGATGACGTGTCCTTTCCAGTACCAGGCTTATCTTAACAAGCAGCGTTCGTATCGTGATCTTCCGCTGCGCTATAATGAGACGTCCACGCTTTTCAGAAATGAAGCGAGCGGAGAGATGCACGGCCTTATACGCCTGCGTCAGTTCACAATCTCCGAGGGTCACCTTATGTGCCGCCCCGATCAGCTTGAGGACGAGTTCAGAAAGTGCGTCGAGCTTACGACGTTTATGCTCACAACGCTCGGTCTCTATGAGGACGTTACGTACCGCTTCTCGCAGTGGGACCCCAACAACAGAGAAAAGTACATCGGCACGCCGGAGCAGTGGGACGAGGCTCAGGGCATTATGAAGCAGATCCTCGATGACCTCGGCATTAAATATAAGATCGGTATCGGTGAGGCAGCGTTCTACGGCCCGAAGCTTGATATCCAGATCAAGAATGTACACGGCAAGGAAGACACGCTCATCACGATCCAGATCGATCAGATGCTTGCCGAGAAGTTCGGTATGGAGTATGTTGATAAGGATGGCTCGAAGAAAAATCCGTACATCATTCACAGAACGTCTATCGGCTGCTACGAGAGAACGCTCGCACTTCTTATCGAAAAGTACGCAGGTGCGTTCCCGATGTGGCTTGCGCCCGTTCAGGTAAAGCTCCTTCCGATCGCAGACAGACATCTCGATTACATCTACGAGGTGAAGGCAAAGCTCGAAGAGAAGGGTCTGCGCGTAGAGGTAGACGACAGAAGCGAGAAGATCGGCTACAAGATCAGAGAAGCGCAGCTTGAGAAGGTGCCTTATATGATCCTCTGCGGCGACAAGGATATTGAGGGAAATGTTATCTCGGTAAGATCGAGAAAGCAGGGCGACATCGGCGCTATGAGCGTTGATGAGTTCCTTGCAAAGGTCATGGAAGAGATAGAGACGAAGGCTCTGTAAATCATAACGCAGAATAAAAAACACCGCTCTGTTCCAATATATGGTTCGGGGCGGTGTTGTTTTTTATTGTGAATGCCGATGTCGCCCTTCGTATAAAAAGTCAGAAGCGATGTAATAAATGATATGCTTTGTATTTTGATATCCATCCTCACGCTGTTCGAGTTCAGAGAATAAAATTTTATACAACAAGAAACGGGTATGCAGACGATAATGCATACCCGTTTTTCATATTTTATTTTGTTTTGCTTTGTCGGAATTACCGCCTGATATTATTCATATCTCAGCGCGTCTATCGGGTTGAGGTTTGCGGCTTTTACCGAGGGGACAAGTCCGAAGATTATTCCGACACCCATCGAGAAGCCTACCGAGATCGCTATTGCGCCTACGCTTATGACGATCGGCATCTGAACGATCATACCGACAAGCTTTGCAAGACCAATTCCGATCAAAACGCCGATCATACCGCCTATGCTTGTCAAAACGACAGATTCTGTGAGGAACTGTCCCAGTATAACACGTCTGCGAGCGCCGAGAGCCTTTTTCAGTCCGATCTCTCTTGTTCTCTCGGTAACGGAGACAAGCATAATGTTCATAACGCCGATACCGCCGACGAGAAGCGAGATGCTCGCAATGCCGACTAGAAGCAGCGATGTGATCCTCATGATCTCCTTGAGATAGTCGGCGTCTTCGCTGAGTGTGCCGGACTTGTACTCGAATGTTGATTCGGGGAGAGTGGAGTTGAGAACGTCCGCCGCAGCTGTTGCCGCAGTGATTATCTTGTCGGGATCGTCGATCTTGACAACGAGCTTCTGTATATCGTCATAGCCTGCCGCGTCATTCCATGATGTGGCAGGAATGTAGACAGCCTTATCGTCAAAGCCTACGCTTACATAATAGTCGGTGATCGAATTGATCTCGCTGTAGTCTACGAGTTTGGTCATAACGCCTACAACGGTAAACAGTTCATTGCCGCACTGCATCGTCTTGCCGATCGGATCTTCGTTCCTGAACAGATCGGAAGCGAGCGAGTCGGTGATGATGACTACGTTGTTGTGATTTTCATAATCGTGGTTTGTGAACAGCCTTCCCGAGGTCAGGACAAGACCCGAAAAAGGGAAGTAATCGGCGTCCACGCCGTAGCCCGAGCAGGATGTGTTGTTTGCAAGATATGCAACGTCCATCGCATACAGACGGATATATACGGAGGTCGCATCGGAGATGCCGTCTATATCAAGAACCTGATTGATCGTGTCGTCATCTATCGTTGTGATCCCGACTATCGGACCTTTTTCTTCCACAGCGTAAGACGAGTACTTGTCATCCTTGCTGTAAAGGCTTACTTTGACGGTGTTCGTGCTGTCGCCGACCATCTGATCCTTAAGCTCTGCGCTTGCACCGCCAATGATCGACACAATGACGATGATCGCAGCGATGCCGATGATGATACCGAGCATAGTGAGAGCCGAACGCATTTTGTGGGAGCGGATGCCCCTTATCGAAAGCATAATATTTTCAAACATTTGTGTCACCTCACTTGCTTAGTAGAACAGTGATGAGCCGAAGTATACCGTATTGTAATCGGTTTTGTTGACCGGCATACCCTCGGCAGCATTACCATAGGGGAAAGCGATAAAGTCGTCTGCGGTGAGCCCGTCTGTTATGTAATATTCCTCGTACATAATTGAGCCTACCGTTACATAGCGCTTTTCAAGAAGACCGTCTTCACCGACTGCGTAGACGTAAAACCTTCCGCCTTCGCTGCGTACCATCGTACCGGAAATAATGAACCCGTCGCCGCCTGTCTCAGTAGGTACCGATATCTGTACCTCGCTGTCTTCGCTGATCTCCAGATCCTCAGAAAGCGTTACTGTGAAGCTGTACTGCGATTCCATACCGCCGCCTGCCTGATCCTGAAGACTTCCTGCCTCTGCAGGAGTGTCGGAGATATCTGTAATAGTTCCGCTGCACATAGCGCCCGTCTCGAAATTCGTGATCTTTACCTCTCTGCCTTCGGAGATCTTGTTAAGTGAAAATTCTCCGATAGTCGAGGTCACGCTCATTCCCGAGTCGTTCGTTACTGTGATATATGCGCCGCTTTCTGAGAGATGGTAGATATCCTTCGCAACAAATGTTACCTTGCCGTCGATGGCTGCGACCTCACCGCCTGTTTCGGCTTTGTGCTTTGCGGTCCTGACGTCAAGCTCCGCCTGTTTTTTCTGAAGAATCAGGGTCTCCTTTTCCTTCTCCTTTTCGGAGATCATATCCCTGATATCTTTTGCGGAATACTTGTAGTTGTCGTTGACGGAAAGCTCGTAGTTCTGAGCTGCGGAAGGGTCTTCAGCAGGCGCTTCGGGAAGCTCGATGTTCTCGGGCATCTCAAAATCCTCGGGAAGCTCTGACGGCTGCTCGGGCATGGACTGACCGCCCATAGTCAGAAACGATACGAACGCAACGCCGCTGCCCGAATAAGAGATCATTCCGTCGGGAGTCAGCGTTACACCACTGTTTACAGAGAAATCCGAAACATCGGTGCGGTTTATCTTAGAGCCGTCTACAAGCAGGGAGTAAAGCTGAGAACCGTCCTCACCCATAACGTAGACAACGGCTGTCAGCGGCGACTCCTCGTCTGCAAAGAGAATCAGCGCGCTGCGGTCGATGACCGTTGTGTATTCCGCTGTGTAGATAAGCGGATCCGAGGCGCTTCCCGTTCCTGCCAGCGGGACAGTCTTATCTGTGATATGAGTATCAGACTTTTTCTCTTCCTTTTCATCGGGTGCATCGGGTGTCTCTTCGTCTTCGTCATCGGGAACGTAGTCCTCGGGAGCATTCTCGGAAGGCTGGAGCACTCTGAGAACGGAAAGGTCGTTGTCTAATATCTGTATCTCGTTTGTGATCGTTTTTATCTGAAGTTCTGCGTCTGCAACGCTGTCTTCGAGAGAATGTATATCGTATGATATGAGGACATCGCCCTTTTTGACGGTATCGCCCTTTTTGACGTTGACAGACTCGATTTTCAGCTCACGGTCTGCTTTTACGTTTGCGAAGCTTCCCTTCTGGAGCTTGCCGTAGAACTTGTCGCCCGAATCCACATCGTCCATGTAGGAGTATTCCGCGATTATCTCAGATACGGGCGCAACATTTACAACGTTTTTTGATGATCGGGCTGAAATTATACCTGCAACTGCGCCTGCGCCCAGCAGACAGATCAAAGGTATCACAACGTATCTTGCTTTGAATTTACCCATTACTGTCACCGCCCTTCCTGCGCATTGTCTTCTTTTCGAAGTCACCGAGAGTCATCAGCTCGCCGTCATATATTACTACTATTTTATCTGCACAGTCTGCAACTGCCTTCTCGTGAGTTATCATAACGATAGTTACGCCCTCGGCGTTGAGCTTGCTGAAAAGCTCCATTACCTGATCGCCCGATGCGGAGTCGAGCGCACCTGTAGGCTCGTCGGCAAGGATTATCTTCGGAGAATTTGCGATTGCGCGTGCGATCGCAACTCTCTGCTTCTGTCCGCCCGAGAGCTGTGTCGGATAGAATTTCATACGGTCGGAAAGACCTACCTTTTCGAGTGCGGCGGCGGCGATCTCCCTGCGCTGCTTTTTCTTGATGCCTGCATAGAGCAGCGGCAGCTCGACATTTGCAAGCGCAGTCTCTCTCGGCATCAGATTGAAATTCTGGAATACGAATCCTATGCCCTTATTACGGATATCGGAGAGCGAGTGATCGTTCTGTACAGAGATATCCACTCCGTCAAAAAGGTACGTTCCCGAGGTGGGTTTGTCGAGCAGTCCTATTATATTCATAAGCGTACTCTTGCCCGAACCCGAGGGTCCCATGATCGAGAGATAGTCGCCCTCTTTGACCTGCAGATTGATATTCTTCAAAACGGGGACATCAAGATCGCCCGCCTTGTAGTTCTTGTAAATTCCTTTCAAGTCAAGGATCATAATTTCCCCTCCTTAACCTTCAATGTTTTCGTTTTCGTCAGGCATATCCTCAAAGCCCTTGACGGCTGTCATGCCCTCGGTAAAGCGTTCCTCGGGGAATGCGATATAGTCGCTTCCCTCAATGCCCGAGATGATCTCGTAGCGGTACAGCTCCTCATTAAATTCGCCAAGCTCAACGTTTCTTTTCTTGAGCTTGCCGTTTTCCTCTACCCATACATAAGGCGTGCTGTCTGCATCGCAGATGTAGTAATCGTCAAGATAGAGTGCGCTGCTGTCGTCTTCGTCCGATGTGTCTACAAACTGTTCGACCGTAACGTGCTGACCGATGAGCAGACCTTCGCTGCTGTCGAGAGATATGTATACGGGATATTTTGTCGGAGTATCCATCATGCCCGTGTTCATACCTGCAACAGGCTTGGCGGTGTCGATCGAAACAACCTTGCCCGACCATGTAGCGGTCTCGTCTGTGCGGGATCTGATCGTGATCTCTTCGTCAACATAGAAATTGCCGATATGCTCCTCACTGATACTTGCCTTGACTCTGTAGTCGCCCGATGAGGTGATCGTGATATACGCCTCGGCTGTCGGATCGTCTACCGAGCTTATCATTCCGTCTACGGAAGACTTTACGACAGAGTTCCTGATCGAGTTTTCGAGCTTCTTGATCGTTTTGTCCTGAGTGTCCTTGCTGTATTCCGCTTTCTTGATGTTGAGCCTGATCTGCTCCATCTGATTGTCGAGAGTCAGACGCTGGTTTCTGCCCGCATTCTGATACTCCTTCTGGAGAGTGTCAAGCTGATCGTTATAAGACTTGATCTCCGACTGAGCCTGCTCGCGGTCAAGCTTTGCCTGATCGAGCTGAAACTGCATATCTTCTACGTCATACTCAAAGAGCTTGTCGCCCTTCTTGACGCTGTCGCCCTCCTTGACGTAAACGGTCTTGATCTTCTTTTCTGCATCAGCGTCAACATTGACGACCTGCTGAGATTCGATAACAGCGCTGTACCTGTTGGACAGGAAGCTTGTGTCGCCGCCGAGTGTGTCTATTCTTGTGACGTATGCGACATTGTCGTCAAAGCCCGAACCGCCTGTGATCTTCGGCAGAACAAAGAAATATCCTGCCGCAAGTGCGCCTGCGATCAAGGCAACGATAATAATGATCTTGATAGCCTTTTTCATACTTTACCTCCGTATTACAATATGTTCTATTTGGCGTAATACAATTATACACTTCTGAAAGCACCGTGTCAATGGTTGTTATATATATAAAAGTGTGTAGAATGACTTGTTTTACTGTAGGAAGTGTTTTACAAATCGTTTTACTGCGATCTGATATACGGTTATCCCAGCAGCGGTTTTGTACGTGAGAAATCTCCCACAAAGTCACGGAAATCCTTTTTGCAGATCTCGTCGGCGAAGCACAGCAGCGGTATCACGGAGCTTTCCTGGTGGAACATATATGTGTGAATGTCACCGTCGGCTGTCGCAATTACCGAGCAAGTCGCAAGATGGTTCGCGCACAATACTGCCATACAGCGATCTACGTCATCAAGAGAAAGACCCGTACTTTTGCTGATCAGAGAAGTTGCGATCGGCGTGTTGAGCCTTGTATACATATAGAAAATGATTTTCAGCATTTTCTTATCTGCAAAGATCTCGAAGACGGAGCGAAGTGTCTCGGGATCGGCAAGCTGAGATCTCAGACCGCTTGGCGGTTCTGTCAGCAGAAAGAACTGATGCAGCTCGGGAGAGAGCCTGACGGTTGCCATACCGCCGTCCTGCATGATCTTGCAGAAAACATCGACCTTGCTTTTCGTTATCTCGATATTTTCAACGAATCCGCCGAGAAACCCGTCGAGCGCCGACATATCCTGCAAAAGACCCATCTCAAGCGCCCAGCAGATCATAAAAGCATAGTGGTACGCCTCTTCGTTTGAAAGGCGGCACAGTCCTCTTGCAATAGTCTGCGCTATACTTTGCTCCTCGCGTCCGAAAAGCGCATCGATGCTGACATCGAGTATTCGGGCAAGCTCGGGTAAGAGTTCGGCGTCGGGCGTTCCTCCCCGCTCCCAGCGGGATACCGCCTGAGTCGTGACACAAAGCTGCTCGCCGAGCTGTTCCTGAGTAATGCCCTTCTCGGTGCGGAACTTTTTTATCTGTTTTCCTATGATACTCATAATGGAAACCTCCGTTTTAAATCATAAGAACATTTTATCACAAATACGATGATTTGTAATGTGTCAGCAGTCATAAAAATTCACTAATATATTTGTATAAAAAATAAAAACATCTTGTTTAAATTAGGTGTATATGTTATAATAAAACAAGTATCAGAATTGTGAGTCAGCATTGTGAAAATGTGAGAAATTATTTATGGAGGATTATTTATGGACAGCAGAATATATGACGCTGCGGTGATCGGCGCGGGCGTTATCGGCTGTGCGGCGGCGAGAGAGCTGAAAAGATACGAGCTTGATGTCGTTGTACTCGAACGTGAAAGCGATGTCTGCGAAGGCACGAGCAAAGCAAACAGCGCGATAATCCACGCAGGCTTCGATGCCGTTCCCGGAACGATGAAGGCAAGGTTCAATGTTGAAGGCAATAAGATGATGGACGAAGTTTCAAAAGAACTTGATATACCGTTTAAAAGGAACGGAGCCATGGTAGTTTGCTGGCAGGAAAGCGAGATGCCGAAGCTTCAGACGCTTTTCGAAAGAGGTATCGCAAATGGTGTTGAGGGTATGAAGCTGCTGACATCGGATCAGGCTCATAAGCTCGAGCCTGCCTTGTCAAAGGATGTTTACGCAGCCCTCTACGCTCCGACCTCGGGCATAGTCTGTCCTTTTGAAATGACGATAGCCTATGCCGAGAACGCCTGCACAAACGGTGCGGAATTTAAATTCGGCGCCGAAGTTAAGGCAATAGAAAAGAGAGGGGAGCTTTTTGCAGTCAGGACGTCAGACGGGGAGTTCCTTGCAAAGACAGTTATCAACGCTGCGGGCGTATATTCCGATGATGTTCACGCCATGATAGATAAGCCCGATTTTTCCGTTCAGGCGCGCAAGGGAGAGTATATGCTTCTCGACAAGAGCGCAGGCGAGATGGTAAAGAATACCATCTTCCAGGTCCCGACAGAGATGGGGAAGGGCGTTCTCGTTTCTCCGACAGTTCACGGTAATCTTATCGTAGGTCCTACAGCGGCGGATATCGACGACAAAGAGGATATCTCGACAACGAGAGAGGGACTTGACACGGTGAAGACCGTCTCGGCATTGTCTGTTTCGGGCGTTCCGTACAATAAGGTCATCACGTCATTTTCGGGTCTTCGAGCAACAGGCAGCACGGGCGACTTTATCATCAGAGACTGCGGAGGATTTATCGATGCGGCGGGTATAGAGTCACCGGGTCTCAGCAGTGCGCCCGCGATCGCAAAATATATAACGCACCTTGTATGTATGAGACTGTCCCCGAAGGAAAACAAGAGCTTCGAGCCGACAAGGCGGGGTATCCCGAAGCTTTCGCAGCTCGGCTTCGAGGAAAGAGCAAAGCTGATCGAACAACGCCCCGATTACGGACAGATAGTCTGCCGCTGCGAGCAGATCAGCGAGGGCGAGATAATAGACAGCATCAGACGTCCGCTCGGTGCAAAAACGCTCGACGGCGTAAAGCGCAGAGTCAGAGCGGGCATGGGAAGATGTCAGGCGGGCTTCTGTTCGCCGAGAGTTATCGAGCTTTTATCAAAGGAGCTCGGTATACCGCTTTGGGAGGTGAAGAAGAATGGATAAGCATTCACTCGTCATTATAGGCGGAGGCCCCGCAGGCATGGCGGCGGCTATAGAAGCGAAGAAAAGCGGCGTTGACGATATCGTGATATTTGAGCGTGACACACAGCTCGGCGGTATCCTTAACCAGTGTATCCACAACGGCTTCGGTCTGCATACGTTCAAAGAGGAGCTGACAGGTCCCGAGTATGCGGGACGTTTTATCGAGCAGACAAAATCGCTCGGGATCAATTTTGAGACGGGCAGTATGGTGCTTTCCGTCAGTGAGGACAAGATAATAACGGTCGTGAGCCGTGACAAAGGGCTCAGACAGGTCAGGGCGGACGCAGTGATCCTCGCTATGGGCTGCCGTGAACGTCCGAGAGGAGCGCTGAATATTCCCGGAATGCGTCCACAGGGCATCTACACGGCGGGTACTGCTCAGAAGATGGTCAACTGCGAGGGCTGGGTCCCCGGCAAAGAGGTAGTTATACTCGGCTCGGGAGATATCGGACTTATCATGGCTCGCAGAATGACTCTTGAAGGCGCTCACGTCAAAGTAGTGGCGGAGCTTATGCCATATTCGGGCGGACTTAAAAGAAATATAGTTCAGTGCCTCGATGATTACAATATCCCGCTCAAGCTCAGTCACACTGTCGTTGATATCAAGGGCAAGCGCAGACTTGAGGGAGTGACGATCGCTCAGGTAGATAAGACGGGCGCTGTGGTAAAGGGCACGGAGGAATACTATCCGTGCGACACCCTTTTGCTTTCATGCGGACTTATCCCCGAAAACGAGCTTTCTGTCGGCGCAGGCGTTACGATCAATCCCATGACGAACGGACCTGTCGTTGACGACACTTTGCAGACAAACGTTGAGGGAGTGTATGCGTGCGGAAACGTGCTTCATGTTCACGATCTCGTAGACTTCGTATCGGAGGAGTCGGGTCGTGCGGGCAAGAGCGCCGCTTGGTATATCAAAAACGGCGGCAAGCGTGAAAATGAGTCAAGAAACGTGTCGGTTACGGCGGGCAGCGGAGTGAGGTACACGGTCCCGAGCGTGATCGATGCTGCGAATATGAGCGACTTCATACACATTCGTTTCCGAGTCAGAGACGTATATAAAAGCTCCGAGATCAGAGTTACATCGGGAGACAGCGAGCTTTTCAAAAAGAAAAAGAAGATCATGGTACCGAGCGAGATGGAGGATATCCTTATCAAAAAGGAACTGCTCGATAATGTCGGAGGTATCACGGTAGAGATAACAGGAGGCGGCGTATGATCAGAAATATGATATGTATAGGCTGTCCTATGGGCTGCGAGCTGACAGTTGAGGTCGAGAACAACAAAGCGGTCTCGGTCAGCGGAAATACGTGTGCTATCGGAAAAAAATATGCCGAGACCGAAGTTTCGGCGCCGACACGCATGGTAACGTCAACGGCTAAGTCCGACGGCGGTGTACCCGTTCCGTGCAAGACAAGATCGCCGATCCCTAAAGAGAAGATCTTCGATGTGACAAAGGATATCAAAGCGGCAGTTGTGAAGCTGCCCGTCCGCATCGGAGATGTCATAGTGGAAGATGCGGCGGGAACTTCAGTGCAGATCGTGGCAACAAAGAATGTAGAAGCATAAGAAAAAGACCGTTCTCGGCATGGGAACGGTCTTTTTATATACAGAATAATATTTTGCTCCTTAATGTTTATGAGACTATCTGTCTGAAGTGGTCGTCACAGGCAGCCTCGAGAGCCTTTACGATTATTTTCAGCGTTTTGATGCGGGCATATTTTTTATCGTTTGATTCGATAATGTACCACGGAGCGTTCTTTGTGCTGGTCAGACTCAGCATCTCATCTACAGCGTCCTCGTAGAGATCCCACTTTTCACGGTTGCGCCAGTCCTCATCGGTAATCTTCCACTGCTTCTCGGTGGTGTTCTGACGGTCGGTAAATCGGGCAAGCTGCGTATCCTTGTCGATGTGGATCCAGAATTTCAGAACGACAGCGCCCCAGTCTGTCAATGTTCTCTCAAATTCGTTTATCTCGTTGTAGGCGCGTCTCCAGTCCTTTTCGCTGCAGAAACCCTCCAGACGCTCTACCATAACTCGTCCGTACCAGGTGCGGTCGAATATCGTTATATGACCTGTTCGCGGCAGACGTGTCCAGAAGCGCCAAAGGAACTGACGGTTCAGCTCGTGCGGCAGCGGAGAAGCGATCGGCTGTACATCGAAGCCGCGCGGATCGAGCGGATAGGCGACTCGTCTGATGTTGCCGCCCTTGCCTGCTGCGTCCCAGCCCTCATAGCAGAGTATAACAGGTATCTTGCGGCGATATATCATATTGTGCAGCTCGCTGAGACGGGACTGCAGCTTTTTAAGCTCCTTTTTGTAGTCGTCGTCACTGATCGTCGGCGAGAGATCTACGTCCTTGAGTTTCGGCATATCCTTGAGCGGGAACTCCTCCTCGTAAGGCTCGCCGATATACTTTCCGTCGGCAAGACCTCTGTCGATACGATCGACAAGCAGCTTTAATGCATCTCTGACCGCCGTCTTCTTACGGCTGCCGTCGAGAATATGCCACGCTGCGGTGTCGCTTGTTTTTTCCATAAAGTCATCAAATGCTTCCATAAAACGCTTGTACTCTTTGTGCTGCCAAAGATCCTCGCGGGTAACACGCCACTCTGTCTGCGGCGCTTCCGCAAGTGCGTGCAGGCGTTCAAACTGCTCTTCCTTGTCGATATGCAGGAAGATCTTAACGATCAGATAACCGCTGTTTCGAAGCTGCCGTTCAAACTCGTTTATCTGACGAACTCTGTGGCGGTATTCGCTTTTTGTGATCTCGTGGTGCATAAAGCCTGCAACGGCGCTGTCCATCCAGCCCGAGTCGAAGAATGCGATCTTACCGTTCTCGGGGACAGCAGATGCATACTGATGCAAAAACGGCAGACGCAGCTCGGATTCGGGAATCCTTGGGGGAGATACGACGTTGTAGAAGCGGGGGTCGATCTCGCTTATCAGTTCCTTGATAAGGCTGCCCTTGCCTGCTGCGGACCAGCCCTCGATCAGCACCATTACGGGCAGCTTCTCGTCTCTTAAAAGCTGCTGCTGAGCAAGCAGACGTTCACGGAGTTTCTTGATCTCCTCACCGAGCGCATCCTTATCCTCTCTTTTTTTCTTTTCGAAATCCTTCAGCATTATGATACCTCCTTACATTTGAATAATAACCGGATCTTAAGGAATCACTGAATAAATCACGTCCTGCGGACTGAGCGCCAAACTGGCTTGCATCTTTAGTCTCGGCTGCTGCCTCGGTCGGTGCTTCTGCTTCGCAGAGGTCTCCACCGGAGATCCGCACCCTGCGGTCGTTTCATGCAATCTGCCTGAAAACCTGACTGCGCGGTACGGGAACTCGATTTAATCAGTGTCTCCTTAGTATAATTAAATCTTACCGCGATATTCGTGATTTGTCAATAATACTTTTAAAATTTAACATACAAACAAATATTTAGCAAATATGCACTTAATGAGTCTGTTGACATTAAATTGAAAAAGTTTTAAAATAATAGTAATGATAAGAAACGTTATGAGCAGGAGGTTATATTTATGTCGGATGCTGTTTATCCTATTCCGTCCCGTCTTGTTAATAGTTTTGTTCCGATAGGAGAGGATAATTCCGAATATCGGGTCACGGGAAAAATTAAATGCGAGTGCGGAAATGAACTGCTTGAAGTGTACGAAAGCAACGAAAGACAGCTTGTTAAGCTGATATGCAACAAGTGCGGTAAAGAAATAATGCTGTTTGACGCAGGAAAAGACGGATGGGATGGATTCGTATGTAAAATGGATCATATCGATCGTAAAATGCCTTTCAATAAGGTGATCTGTTCTCACTGCGATTCATCACTTTATAGTGTGATAACATCTATCTATTCTCAGGGAAAGCAAGATTTCTATGATGAGTGTGTATCAAATGATGAATCTTTTTCTATAGAAGACTGGGTCAACGGCTATGAATGGATACAGATCACTTTGAACTGCGGCAAATGTAATGCTTCGGAAGAACAGTGGCTTGATCTGGAAACAATGTAACCGAATGAATAAAACCGAAACGCCGCACAAAGATTATTCGTTATGCTATCAAAAAGTGCAGACCAACGAGGAATAACAAAAACATATATAAAAAAGCCGCGGGGTACAATGTGTATCCCGCGGTATTCTGTTTGTGAGATCGTGGTTTTAAGTCGTTTTCTCTTATGTGAATTAAATAGCAGAGCGCAAAAAAAATTACGCACCCAAGGAAGCTTGAACGAGTTATTGTGACCGGCGACTCGCCGGTGGCAGGGGCAGAAGATGTACCACGAGCTTGTGCAGGCTATTTCAAAAGAGGAAGGCTGCACAGAACAACTCAAAGCAACCAAATGCTGTGGGTGCGTAAGATGAATAATGCTGCCCGGCGAGCGAGAGAGGGTGTGAACGCTGAAATAATCTATAACTAACATACAGGCTGATGTAGTTCTTAATTGAATTACATCAGCTTTGTGCTTATAAAAGAGAAAAGTGTTAAAGGTTGCATAAATCTCTTTTAGGAATCTGCAAACTGAAAAAACCGTTTTGCTGACATAATAAATAATCATTGACATATTGGGGAACATTATGATAGAATAGCTATATGAAAAGTTCCCCAAAGGAGGAAATGCAATGAATAATAACTATCCTCAAATACAAGAGCTTCTTCACCAAAGAGCAGATTTTCAGGCAAGGCTGAATTTGCTCCCCTATGATGGAACTCCAGAAATCAAAGACCGTGAAGGAAATAAATATCTTTATATTCGCAAGCGTGTCGGCAGCAGGCTTACATCAACCTATGTCGGTGAGTATTCCGATGAGTTGTATCAGCTGCTCCTCAGAAACTCCCGTGAAGCCAGAGAGCTGAAAAAGAATATCAGACATTTGGATAAAGAGCTTGCGCTTCTCGGTTACTCGGACGCAGAGCTTTCCGAAAGGGTTATGCTCAATCTGGATTTTGCCAGAGCAAATTTGAAGTCAAATATCTATGATCAGGCTGTGCTTGAAGGCGTTGCTACGACTTTCCCGCAGACAGAAGATATTATTGATAACGGCAAAGTCAACGGCGTATCAGCTTCGGATGTGCAAAAAATCTTAAACCTGAAACACGCTTGGGAGTTTATACTGGACAAGGATGTAATCGCTTACCCCTCTGATTATTCGATTCTTTCCCATATCGCAAAACTTGTAAATGAGGGCTTCTATGAAAACGGCGGAAGAATCCGTGGCGTACCTGTTACAATTGGCGGCACAAGCTATACTCCACCCTTGCCAATCGAGAGCGTTATCAAGGAAAGGCTTGAAGTTCTTCTCGAAGAATCGCTCCCGGCTGATGAAAAAGCGATTAACCTGTGCTTATATTGTATGAAAGCGCAGATTTTTAATGATGGAAACAAAAGAGCGTCGGTTATATTCGCAAATCATTATTTGATTTCACAAGGAGCAGGTATGCTTATCATTCCGGAAAAAGTAGTGCCTGAGTTCAAGCGACTGTTGGTGGCTTATTATGAGGATAAAGACAACGGCGAGATAATGGAATTTATGAAATCCAAATGTATTAAAATGTTCTAAGTTTTAGGGAACTTTTTTGGTGATTTTTAGGATAAAAGTTCCCTATAAAAGTAAGGGCAACGATAAAAGCGTGTAAGCAGAGGTGACCTGTTTACACGCTTTTCATACAATGATATAAACCACCCGCTTCACATACAAATTCCCCCTTATGGCAGCGGTTTTTATTCTACCATAAGGGGGTGTTTTTTTCATTGTCCGTTTTTACCGGACCTGTTCACACTGTAAGGGTGATCTTTTTACATATTATTCTGCCTTAGCTTCCTCGGCTGGCTTGTCGTCTGCCTTCGCCTCTGTCTTTGCTTCGGCTTTTTCTTCTTTTTTATCCTCCGTCTTAGCCTTAGCCTCGGTCTTCTTAGCCTTTGTCTTTCTTGCGGGCTTCTTTTTCTCCTCCTTCGGAACGGGAAGCTCCTTCTCGAGCGTAATGTACATAACGCCGAGCGGCGGGATAGTCAGATCAAGCGACTGGTCGAGGTTGTTGAAGTTGATCATCTCAGCCTTGATCTCGCCGGGGTTGCCAACGCCGCAGCCGCCGAATTCGGTCGCTTCGGAGTTGAGCACTTCCTTATAGATACCGTACTTCGGAACACCGACTCTGTAGTGCTCTCTCGTGATCGGCTGGAAGTTGCAGACAACGAGGACTTCGCTGCCATCATAAGCGATCCTTCTGAACGCAATGATACTTCTCTCTGCGTCCTCAAGAGCTACCCAGCGGAAGCCGTTCCAGTCATAGTCGTTCTCGTGCATAGCGGGAACGTCCTTGTAGAACTTATTGAGCTGTGCGATGTAGTGGTTGAGTTCTCTGTGCTTGTCGTAGTCGAGAAGGTTCCACTGGAGCTGTGCCTCGGAGTTCCACTCATCGAACTGACCGATATCGGAGCCCATGAAGAGCAGCTTCTTTCCGGGGTGAGCCATCATAAAGCCAAGGAATCCTCTGATGCCCTGGAACTTCATCTCGTAGCTGCCGGGCATCTTGTTGATAAGCGAGCCCTTGCCGTATACGACCTCGTCGTGAGAGATCGGAAGAATGAAGTTCTCGGAGAAAGCATACATAAGACTGAATGTCAGCTCGTTATGATGCCAGTTTCTCCACAGCGGATCCTCTTCGATATAGCGAAGCATATCGTTCATCCAGCCCATGTTCCACTTGTAATCGAAGCCAAGACCGTAGTCCTTGATCGGATAGCCCGTGACATTTGCCCAGGCTGTGGACTCCTCTGCGATCATGAGTGCATAAGGATGATTCTCGTGCATCATCGTATTGAGCTCCTGAAGGAACTCAACCGCAACGAGGTTCTCTCTGCCGCCGTACTGGTTCGGGAGCCACTCGCCGTCCTTGCGGTTATAATCGAGGTAGAGCATCGAAGCTACGGCGTCAACGCGGATACCGTCGAAATGGAATTCCTCTACCCAGAAATTAGCGGAAGATTTGAGGAAGCTCTTTACCTCGTATCTGCCGAAGTTGAAGATGTATGTGCCCCACTCCTTATGCTCGCCGATACGCCAGTCTTCATACTCGTAGCAGCCTGTACCGTCAAAGCGGGCCAGACCGTGAGCGTCCTTCGGGAAGTGTGCGGGAACCCAGTCGAGGATAACGCCGATGCCTGCCTTGTGGCACTCGTCAATGAAGTACATAAGATCCTTAGGCGTGCCGTAACGCGAAGTAGCGGCAAAGTAGCCCGTTACCTGATAGCCCCATGAGCCGTCGAACGGGAATTCCGTCAAAGGCATAAACTCGATGTGAGTAAAGCCCATATCACGAACGTAAGGCACGAGGCTTTCTGCGAGCTGACGGTAGGAGTAGTAGCTGCCGTCCTCGTTCTTTTTCCACGAGCCTGCATTGACCTCGTAAATATTGATAGGCTGGTTCTTGTGCGGGTTCTTCTTCTGATACTCGAACCACTCGCTGTCGTTCCACTCATAGCCTTCTATATCGTAGACCTTCGAAGCAGTCTCGGGACGTGTCTGAGCGTGGAATGCGTAGGGATCAGCCTTGAGCTGACGTCCGCCCCACTGATTTTCAACGCTGTACTTGTAGTTCTCGTACTCGCCGATGCCATCGATAAAGCACTCCCATACACCTGTGCCAAGCATACGGTACATATAGTTTGCGTTCTCGTCCCAGCCGTTAAAATCGCCGACTACGGCAACGCTTTTTGCGTTCGGCGCCCACACTCTGAAGACAACGCCGCTTCTGCCGGCAAATGTCATAAAGTGAGAACCCAGGAATTTGTAAGCGTGTGTCGACTGACCGTTCAGGAACAGTTCAAGCTGCGAATAGGTATCAATGTTCTGAGCCATAATATTACCCCTCTTTTCAATTAATTCTGATGTTGTAGATGTGACCTCTTGCACACTTTTACACTTTAAATATACAAAAGATCGGCGGTATTATCAACCAATAATATACCACACTTGTGTAATAAATTCACTACAATAACGGTACTGCGGAGAAAGCGCTCTTTTTGCCGATAACAGCAGGATCATCGTCACCCTTGCAACGGCAATTTTCACAAAACAGAGTACACAAACCCACAGTAATTATATTGACATTTCTATATTACCCCATTTTAGCTATAAAAGTCAATAGAATTTTGAAATTTCTCTGTTAAAATTTTGTTACGAATTGTATTTTTTTACATTTATAGACCCGCAATGAGCGAATCTCTTAATCTTCCCCACTGCATTATGCTTTTGACATACAGAGATCGGCACCGCAGCAATGATTTTTGCCGTATGAGCCGTATGATATCAAAACATACACAACAAAACATACACAACAAAAAAAACACAGCAAAAAGCAAAAAGTCTCAAGCCGTGTTTCAGTGCCGGTGACCGGACTCGAACCGGTACGATTTCACCGCCGAGCGTTCAGTAATATGCTGATTTTGTAATACCAAAAGAAAACAACAAAAAAACACGGCTAAAAGCAAAAAGCCTCAAGCCGTGTTTCAGTGCCGGTAACCGGACTCGAACCGGTACGATATTGCTATCGAGGGATTTTAAGTCCCTTGTGTCTGCCAATTTCACCATACCGGCGAATAATTGACATCATTTATTTTACTATACAAATCAGGAAAAGTCAAGATGTTTAACTACTTTGTTTGCACAGTTTATCCAAACAGTTCGGGGTGCATACGGCTGTAATGAAAGATATACTGCTGAGCGATACCGCCGTACTTTCCGAAATCCCCGGGCGTAAGTTCAGGGAAAAGCGTTGACATCGCCCTCTTCATCCAGACGTCGAGCGGGAAACAGTCAAGCCTGTGCAGACCGAAAAGCAGTGTGCAGTCCGCGACCTTTATACCTACTCCCGTGATAGTCATAAGCTCACGGCGCGCGTCCTCGATCGGCGCTTCACGCAGCGCATCCAGATCGACCTGTCCGAGCGCGACCTTCTGCGCAGCATCGATTATGTAGCGGTTGCGGAAGCCTGCCTTGATCGGTGCGAGGTCGTCGGGAGCAAGAGCGGCGATCGTGTCGGCGTCGGGGAATGAGTACCAGTCGCCGTCTATCTTCTCTCCGAAGTTTTGGCAAAGCCGCTCCACGATGAGCTTGATACGAGGGATATTGTTATTCTGCGAGATAACGAAAGAGCACAGCGCCTCCCACGGGTCCTGATTAAGTATACGGATCCCCGGAGCAAACGCCGCCGCCTCCTTCATAACGGGGTGAAGCTCGGACAGCTCGCCTCTGATCGACGCATAATCAAGATCGAGGTCAAGATAGTGCCGCCAGATATCCATGCAATCGTCGTCCGACGCGCCCTCTATGTCAAGTGTACCGCCGTCGAGTGTCATTGTAACGAGCTTTCCGAAAGCAGCGCCCGTAAAACTGCCGTTTTCATTCTGCCGCCAGCGAAACGCCTGTCCGCAGTCGAGCGTCTCGGCAAGCGCAAGATCGGTTATATTTTCGAGTTTCATTATTGTTGTGATCCTTCTAAGGTTAATCAGCGTCTCCTTAATACAGAGTATTTGAGCGGGCGCATTTTCGGGAATATGACCCCGAAGTCGCTTTTTTGAGCTTCGCTGTCTTAGCTTTTGCTGCTATCGGCTCTTTTCTGTCGCACTGTTTTCAACATCAAGCTTCTCCGATGTTAAAAATTCAACGCTTCTCTCAATAGCGTCCTTCGAGTTTCCCCACGACTGACCTTTACTCCTGTAGTCAAACATCGTACAGAAATGCGAGATATCCGCATGAAGCGTCTCTAGATAACCGCCGCAGAGCTTAGATGTATCGGAATAGAACTGCGGCAGCATTTTTCCCGAAATACCTCTGTTCATCGCCGCCGTCATAAGGTCGGAGAAATGCTCCAGGCAGATGAACTGCTGCGAATTATACAGCGAGCGAAACTCCGCATCATTCGTATAGCTGCTGAATATTGTCTGGAACATATGCTCCATGCCCCAGTTTACCTGATCGCAGCAGAAGCAGGTCGTCGTCAGCTTCTTCACCGCTGCCATTTTTTTCTTGTCGGGTTTTCCCTTTACATCCTTCGGGATCAGTTCCGTTTTTATCTTGTCGAGGTGACTTTGCAGTATCAGCGCATTGGAAAGGCGCGTACCGCAGGAGACCATCATTCCGAAATGTCTGCGGCAAAAGCCCGATTCATTCGTTTTGATCCTGACATCAGGCTCCATCATGGCGGCGCCTGTGATATAGACGGTCGAACGCTCCTCCAGCATATCGCGCATCCTGCACAAAGGACAGCCGTCTCTCGGCTCAAACACATCGGTGATCGGTATAGTGGTAATGTCTTCTCTCATACTGTCCCCCTCAGATCCTGAAAAGCAGGTAGCTCTGACCGCTCATTCTGACCGTGCCGTCCTTGACCTCGACGCTGCCGATCTCGAACACCTTCTCGCTCATTGTAACGTCAAGATTTACTTCAACATCCTGCGCTTTCGGGTTTACCGCAACAACGAAGCTGCCGCGTCTGAAAATGAACGGGTACTTGTTCTTCTCGGCATAAAGGACTTCAAAATCCCCGTTGCCGCAGAGTTCATCGTTCTCCCTGCGGATCGCTATGATCTTTTTGACAGTGTTGTAAAGCGAATTCTCGTTTTTCTCCTGACTTTCGACGGTCGGCGCGTCACGGCGTGTATCAACGGGAAGGTAGAGCTTGTCGGCGGGCGCCGAAGAGAATCCCTTATTTATGCCGTTTGTCCACTGCATAGGCGTTCTCGAGCCTGTGCGTGAGAAGCCGCCTTCCTTGCTCGTAAGCTCGGACATATAGCGCATTCCGATCTCGTCGCCGTAGTATAGGAACGGCACGCCGGGCAGCGTGAATATCGTACAGAAATTGATCTTGAGTTCCAGCTCGTCATACCACGCAGACATTCTCGGATTGTCGTGATTGCAGGTAAAGAAGCTGATGTAGCCGTTATCCTTTGTGGCGCTGTAATTGTCTGTAAACTCATTGACGAGCGTCATGATGTCGCCGCAGCCTTCCTTGCTGAAAAAGCTCTCCTGCTTGCCTGTTTCGTAGTTATAGTAGCGGAATGCGGTAGAGTAGCCGTTTCCTCTGTGGTCAAGGTAGAAATCGGCATGGAAGCCGCCCTTATTAATTGATCTCTTCGGACTGCACCACTCGGATACGAGCGCACATTCGGGGTAATCCTTGTCCATCATCTCACGGATACCTGCCCAGATAGCGGAAGTTGCGATCTTCTCATCATCATTTTTGACAAGTGAGTCAGCCATATCTACACGGAAGCCGTCACAGCCCATATCGAGCCAGAAGCGCATAACAGATTTGAGCGCTTCAACGGTACGCAGGCAGTCGGGGTGATTAGGCGGGAGCTGCCAGTTCGGGTGCGTAATCTCGTGGAAGCCGTAATTGAGCGCAGGCTGAGACGAGAAATAGTTGACAAGATAATTTCCGTCACGATCGGTAATGCCGCACATAAGGCGGTACTGCGGCGGCGCTTCCCACACGCTGTCAGTCCAGATATAGCGGTTGGAAAGCTCGTTTTTGAGCGGCTGCTTGCTCTTTGTGAACCATTCGTTCGTGTCGGACGTATGACCCGGAACAAGATCCATGAGTATCTTCATATCCCGCTTATGAACTTCTTCGAAAAGGCGTTTCGCATCATCGTTCGTGCCGTAGCGAGGAGCTATCTTGAAATAGTCGCGGACATCGTAGCCGGCGTCCATAAACGGCGAGTCATAGACGGGATTGAGCCAGATCGCATTGCAGCCGAGCTGCCTGATATAGTCGAGCTTCGAGATAAGCCCCTGAATATCTCCGATACCGTCGCCGTTAGAATCGCAGAACGACTGAGGGTACACCTGATAGAATACTGATTTTTCGAGCCATTTTGGCATAAAGATCTCCTCCGATCAAACAAAATATGTTTAGTCAATTTTAACATTTTTCAACAGTCCGTGTCAATATATTATTAAAAGATAAATAAACAAATGATCGAAAGCATTTGCATAATGCCGATGAAGCGCAGGAAAAATTTTGAGTAATTGTCTAAAAAGCTATTGAAATTCCACTCGTTTTGTACTATTATTATATTTGTAAAATTGCATATGAAATGCGCTTAGCAAAAGAAAGGACTACAGATATGAAAATACTTGTTATCAACGCAGGAAGCTCGTCGCTGAAATTCCAGCTCATCGACATGGATGACGAAAAGGTTCTTGCAAAGGGCAACTGCGAAAGAATCGGAATTGACGGTCTTGTCGGCTATAAGAATGCGGACGGCAAGGAGTTCAAGAAGGAAGTTACTCTTCCCGATCACAGAGCTGCATTTATGGAAGTCAAGAACGCTCTCACAGACGCTGAATACGGCGTTATCTCCGATCTCTCCGAGGTCTCCGCCATCGGTCACCGCATCGTGCAGGGCGGCGCCATCTTCAGCAAGAGCGTGCTCGTCAATGAGGAGGTCATCAAGGGCATCGAGAGCCTTATCCCGCTCGCTCCGCTCCACAACAAGGGTCACGTTCAGGCTCTGCGCGCCTGTGTAGAGGTATTCGGCGAAGAACTCCCGCAGGTAGTTGTATTCGATACTGCGTTCCACTCGACAATGCCCGAGAAGGCTTACATCTACCCGATCCCTTACGAGTATTACGAGAAGTACCAGATCCGCCGCTACGGTTTCCACGGCACATCTCACAGATATGTAAGCGGCGAGTGCGCTAAAATGATGGGCAAGGACATCAAGGATCTCAAGCTCATCACCTGCCACATCGGTAACGGCTCGTCAATCACAGCTATCGACGGCGGCAAGGTCATCGATACGAGCATGGGTCTTACTCCGCTCGACGGCTTCATGATGGGTTCGAGAACAGGTACACTCGATCCGTCCGTCGTAACATTCATCGCCGAAAAGGAAAACCTCTCGCCCTCCGAGATGAGCGATCTTCTCAACAAGAAGTCGGGTCTGCTCGGCGTTTCGGGCATTTCTTCCGACGACAGAGACGTATCCAAGGCTGAGCAGGAGGGCAACCCGAGAGCGCACCTTGCTCACGAGATCCTTTACTACGAAGTCTCGAAGTTCATCGGCGGCTACTATGTAGCTCTCGGCGGCTGCGACGGTATGGTATTCACCGCAGGCCTCGGCGAAAATCAGGTGAGCCTCAGAGAGAAGATCTGTGAGTATCTTTCATGCCTCGGCGTAAAGATCGACAAGGAAAAGAATGCAGCTATGATCCACGGCAACAGCGGCAAGATCTCCGCAGATGATTCCTCCATCGAGGTATTTGTTATCCCGACAAACGAGGAGCTCGTAATCGCAAGAGACACTAAGGCTATTGTCGAAGGCAAGAGCATCTGACAGCATAAACACATAAACAAACACTACGCCCCCTCGTTTTTTCGAGGGGGCTTTCAGTGTGCTTTTGGCAATTAAATGAAAGAAGGTACTTATTATCAGCTGTCTATATCCGCGTCACTTCTTGAAATAAGAGTTGCTGTGAGCGTGACATTTTTCAGTTCGCTTTTCGATGTGCTTCTGACGATCTCGATGCTTACCTTATCACCGACGCTGCACCCTGCAAGGACCTCCTGGAGAGCATCCATGCTGTTTACAGCCTTCCCGTCGATAGATGTGATGATATCGCCTGCCTCGATACCTGCGAGTTTTGCGGGCGAACCTTCCGTTACGCGGCTGACATAAACGCCCTCAGGCCAGTCAAAACGCTCACGGTAAGAAGCGGGAACATCCTGACCGTAGATACCGAGATAGGGTTTCTCCTCTGAAACAGCGCTGCCGCCGTTCATAAGCTCGTTGATGATCGGCTCGGCATCAGAGATCGGGATCGCATAGCCCGTGCCCTCAACGTTCGTATCGGAATACTTTGCCGAGTTGATGCCGACGACCTCTCCCTTGAGATTAAGAAGCGCACCGCCCGAGTTGCCGGGGTTGATTGCCGCATCTGTCTGGATAAGATTCATTGTCCTGTCCGAGATCTGTATCTCTCTGTTGACTGCGCTGATGTAGCCTACTGTTACCGACTGACCGTAACCGAGCGAGTTTCCGATCGCAATAGCAGGCTCGCCGAGCTTGAGGTTTTCGGAATTTCCGAGCGTTGCGACTTTGATCTTGCCGAGTGTGTCCGAGCTGATATCGGAGAGCTTTACCGCTATGACAGCGAGATCGTTTTCGGCCGCCGTGCCTTTTACAGTCGCGTCGTAGCTCTCATTGTCGATAAACTGAACTGCGATCTGATCTGCGTCTTCGATCACGTGGTTATTCGTTGCGATAAGAAGCTCTGTGTCACTCTGGGCTATGATAATGCCCGAACCGCTCGCTGTCGTTTCGTAGGTATCACCGTAAGTGTCGCCGTACATATAGAAATAGAACGGATTAAAGCCCGTCATTGATTCCTCTGTGATCGTGTTGATCGCTACCATCGAAGGCATCGCAAGCTCCACTACATCGGAGACTGTACCCGACACCACTGCCGTATCGCCCGAAACCGTCATAGTAGCCGTACTCGGAACGGTAGAGGCAGTTCCTGCCGCAGTCGTTGATGCAGATGTACCTGTCTGTGTGCCTGCGTTATATGTTGCGCCCGCATAGAAGCTGCCTCCTGCGATAACGAGTGCCGAACAGATAGCGGCTACCGAAAGCGCCCAGCGCTTGCCCGATTTATGATCCTTCTTGCTCGGTTTTGCGCCGAAATCGCCCGGTGTGTACTGAGCAGCTTTGTAAGGATCCGTGTACTGCTGAGGTGTGTACGAAGAAGGCGCGTGATCTTCATAGCTCTGTGCAGGCTGTGCTGTTGCCGTATCCGCGCGGTAAACAGGAGCTGTCGGTATCTGCGCTGCGCTGTATTCCTGTGACGGCTCACTTCCGCTCATATTTTTTGCGTAAGGATCATTGAAGGGTGCAGATTGACCATTCGCTGCCCCGCCGATATTCGCATTGTAATTGTTGTTATATTCACTCATATACTTTTCCTCCAATCCGCCGTTTGCGGTATTTATTTGAGATTTTCCTGTCTCTGGTTATATTGTATCCCCCGAACTTAAAACGAACCTTAATTTTTACTTAAAGTTTTCTTTAAATTTTTCTTTAAATTTTAAGGAGATACTAAGGAGCCACTGATTAAATCTGTTTTCCCATCATCACAATTACACAAATATTAAATTATTTTAACCAATTTTTAATTGAATTTTCTTTCTCGATTGTGTATAATACTCTTGTAGAAGTATGCGCTGAGGAATTTAAAGCGCAAATTAACGAAGGTTGGTGGCAGAATGAACTCCGCAGACAAGGACTTTAACGATCGGGAGCTTGAAGCAATGGATGATCTCAACGACTTTGTCGTTCTGACTGACGAGGACGGGATAGATTCTCAATTCGAGCTTGTCGACAGGATAAAATACAAGGGCAGCGAATACCTTTTTATGATCCCCGTTAATGAAAACAGCAGCGACGATGATTCAGCCGAAGCTGTGATATTGCTTGTAGAAAAAAATCCGGACGGCACGAAGAGCTACACAACTGTTGTTACTTCGATTGTTGACGAGCTTTTCGAGATATTCAAGGAGCGCTGCAAGGATCGCTTTGATTTTGAATGATTATTGATCGGCAGAGTACTTATGTACCTGCCGTGAGTTTTATATGAATATATGAGGTGAAGGGCTATGAAATGTCCCGTATGCGGCGGAGAAATGAAAAAAGGAACACTCAGAGGTGAAGGAAGACTTGCGCCGAAGTGGCTGTACAGCGGCGACAAAGCAGGTCTTTTCGGCTCGGGTCACATAATAAAGAATTTCCGCAGAACAGGCACTGTCTACGAGACAGACGGCTTTCTGTGCGAACGCTGCGGCAAGGCGGTAATTGATCTTCGTTTATAATCGATGATAAAAACTTTTTGATAAAACACTTGACAAAAGACCTGTTTGCTGTTATAATAGTCAAGCAGTCAGGAAATGCGGATGTAGCTCATCTGGTAGAGCGCCACCTTGCCAAGGTGGAGGTAGCGGGTTCGAGCCCCGTCATCCGCTCTCTTTTTATCTCACCGTAAATTCGGTGAGATTTTTTTGTAACTGGAGGTTCTTTATGTTTATCGGGAATGTGGAAATAAAGGGTCACGCCGCGCTCGCACCAATGGCAGGCGTTGCCGATAAGGCTTTCAGAGAGCTGTGCCGTGATTTCGGAGCAGCATATACAGTCACCGAAATGGTAAGCTCAAAGGGACTCGAATATAAAAGCTCGAAAACAGAACAGTTAATGGAGATCAGCGACAGGGAACGTCCCTCGGGGATCCAGCTTTTCGGCAGCGAGCCCGAAACGATGGCGGCAGCCGCTGTGAAAGCGCTCGAATACCGACCCGAGATCATCGACATCAATATGGGCTGTCCTGCTCCGAAGGTAAGCGGGAACGGCTGCGGTTCGGCGCTTATGAAGGATCCCGGACTCTGCGGCAGGATAGTAAAAGCCGTTTCCGAAGCTGTAGATATTCCCGTTACCGTTAAGATACGCAAGGGTTGGGACGAGAACAGCGTCAACGCAGTTGAGGTAGCGAAGATCTGTGAAGAAAACGGAGCTTCCGCAATAGCAGTTCACGGGCGAACCCGCGCTCAGCAGTATCAGCCGCCCGCAGACTGGGATATCATAAGGCAGGTAAAGCAGGCAGTCTCGGTACCTGTTATAGGAAACGGAGACATCCTCACCGCCGAGGATGCTCAGCGTATGTATGAACAGACAGGCTGCGACCTTGTCATGATCGGCAGAGGTGCGCTCGGCAATCCGTGGATATTTATGCAGATATGCGCATGGTTCGATTCGGAACGCCAGATGCCGCCGCCGACAAAATCGGAGAGAATGTACGTAATGCTGCGCCATATCAAGACACTTTGCGAATATAAGGGCGAGGATATCGGTATGAGGGAAGCAAGAAAGCACGTAGGCTGGTATCTCAAGGGCTTCAAAGGCGCATCTTCATTTCGAAGAGCCGCATGTACTCTGAAAACATTCGAAGAGCTTGAAAAGCTCACGGCAGAAATAATGATGAAATAATCAAAGAAAGCGACCGGAGGGATGCGAAACCGATTCGCAGACCCTTCGGCCGCTGCTTTTATCAGTGGCTCATAACTCTGACGGGGCGATCCAGATCCTCGGTGTCTCTGACGAGAAACGAGATGCACCAGATAGCGCACAGACCTACAAGTGTGTAGATTATTCGGCTCAAGATGCTCGACTGTCCGCCGCCGATCCACGCCACGAGGTCAAACTGGAATATGCCGACAGATCCCCAGTTGATACCGCCGATTATGAGCAGGATAAGCGCGATCCTGTTTAACATAGTATCATTCCTTTCTTTAAATGTCAGCTCCCGCAGCCCAAAAAGGTATCGGGAGCGTGCAAACGGGCAGATATCCGCCTTTTTATCTCTATGTAACAGTATTATCTGCGGTCTTGCGCCTGATTATTCAGATTTCAAAAATTTGTTTTTAAAATTGCAGCGCCCGTTCGCTGCGGTCTGTCCGCAAACGTAAAATTAATAAAAATTTAGCAATATCAAATTTGGTTTATAGTATAATGATTTTCAGTGATACTATATTCTACTCTAAAAGGAGAATCCGATCATGAGAGTACTTATCCTGACGGCGAAAACCGGCGGTGGACATATGAGAGCTGCACAAGCGCTTGAGGCTGTAATCAAGGAACGTGACCCCGAAAACGAGGTACTGACCGTCGATGGTCTCGAATACGTCAACCCATACTTCAACAAGGCCGTCGTAAAGGGATATAAGTTTTCGGCTATGAAGCTTCCGAAGATGTACGGTGTGCTTTACCGCGCCTCCAACAACGACACGGGAACTTACAAGCTCGTACAGCGCACCAATTCCCACTTTGCAAAAAAATTCATTCCGCTTCTCGCAGAGTTTCGTCCCGATATCATGGTATCGACTCATCCGTTCATGTCGATCATGTGCTCGCGCCTGCGCGAAAAGGTGATAACGAATGTCCCGCTCGTATCTATCATAACCGATTTTGCACCCCACGCGGCATATATTAACCCGTGCGTCACCGATTATATCGTTTCGAGCGAGCAGATGGTAGACGAGCTTGAAAAACTCGGGGTAAACCGCTCTATCGTTCATCCTGTCGGAATACCGATCCCGCCGATCTTCTTTGAAAAAGATGACAAAAAAGACGAGCATCTGAAAGAACTGGGATTTGACCCTTCGCTCAAGACTGTCCTCGTTATGGCAGGCAGCTTCGGCGTTACCGATATCTTGAAAATATACGAAAACCTCAACGACATTGACGACACCGATTTCCAGATCATCGTAATAACAGGACGCAATCAAAAGCTTTTCAACGCTTTCAACACTATCATTAACAATAATCCCGAACATCGTGTCGGAGATATACAGGTCAATTTCGAAATACACGAGGATCCGCACAGAAAAGAACGCGAGATGAAGCTCAAGCTTACAAAAGACACAAAGCTGATATACTTCACAGACGAAGTACATAAATATATGCATATCGCCGATCTCATTATCACAAAGCCGGGCGGACTGACCGTCACCGAGTCGCTGGCATCCTGCCTGCCTATGGTGCTGTTCAGGGGCATACCGGGACAGGAGACAGACAACACGGAGTACCTCACGAGCAACAATCTTGCCGTAAGCATACAGAAGACCTCGACTGAGGACAAACTGCACAATATCCTTCACGAGAAAAAACGCTCAAATGTTGCCGACACCGTGGGAAAGCTGCTCAAATACCCCGAACGCCTGCGCTCAATGAAGGAAAGCTGCTCTCGTCTGAACAACCGCGACTCCGCATATAATGTGTATGACATTATGAAACGAGCTGTAGATGAGATGACGGCTCCCGTTATACTCCCGACAAACGACGACGCTCTGCTCCTTGCCGACGAAGCCGAAGCAGAGAGCCTGATCCGTGATTTCGAGGAAGTTTTTAACAAGTACAGCGGCAGCGATTTTGAACTGCCCGACGACAGCGAAGGCGAGTACGATCTCGAAGCTAAGGGTTATCATTTCATCGACCTTATGTATCAGAATTTCAAGAAGATACGCGCCGATCAGAAGGCGAAGAAATAACGCAAAGGGAGCTGTATAGAATGGACGACAATCGTTTCGTAAAATTTACAGAATCAAAGATCGGTGACGTTCTCAGACGGCCTGTTCTCGTAACGTCTATCAAAGAAGCGATAGATAAAAAAGACAACACCTATGTTCGCCTGACGCTCAGAGACGGCTGCTCGGACATCACGCCCAATATGTTCAGTATGGATAAGAGGACTCTCGAGAATATCGGCGTTGTCGAGGGCTGTATTGCCGATGCCACTATCACAGTATCGGAGTACGGCGGAACGAAGAATTTCCGCGTTGACAAGATCACTCCGACAGCCGACCGCAGTATCTCGGTAGATGATTTTATCAAAACTCCGCCTGTCCCCGCCGACGTTATGTTTGACGAGATCGTGGAGCTTTTGCGATCGAGCGCCGACGATATCGGCGGCACGGCAACACCGCTTGCGGAGCTTGCCATCAGTATTCTGAACGACAAGGCGGAGCGATTCAAGACATCTTCCGCCGCAATAAGTATGCACCATAATTTCAAGGGCGGACTGCTTTATCACACATACAGAATGGTAAAGACTGCCGACGCCGTCTGCAATATCTACACCGGACTTGACCGCGAGCTGCTGATCTGCGGAACGGCGCTTCACGACATCGGAAAGATCTGGGAGTACAGCACCACGAGCTTCGGCGAAGCGGAGTTTACCTCGAACGGAATACTTTTCGGGCATCTCTACCTCGGTGCGTCGCTGATACGTCAGTACTCGGAAAAAGGAAGCTACAACCGCGAAAAGGTTCAGCTTCTGACGCACATGATCCTCTCCCACCACGGCACAATGGAATTCGGCGCGGTCAAGCCGCCCGCATTTGCGGAAGCGTTTGCGCTGCATTATATCGACAACCTTGATGCTAAGATCGGCACCTGTGAGAACTATTACGATACTCTCGAGCAGGGCGGGCTTACAGACAAGAAGCCATTCGGTCTCGACAACCGCATCTACAAGCCAAAACTTTAAGATAAGCCGTCCGTTTTCGGGCGGCATTTTCTCTTTTTTTAAGATCTGAAATTTATTTTCATTAACCCCTTGACAAACTCCCGATCGGCTGATATAATAATATAGTCTTCTCAAGAGAATATAGGGGTATAGCTCAGTTGGTAGAGCAGCGGTCTCCAAAACCGCGTGCCGAGGGTTCAAGTCCTTCTGCCCCTGCCAGATCA